>CAIJYT010000170.1 GCA_903824935.1 uncultured Bacteroidales bacterium
GTGGCCCTGATGCTGGTGATTCTGTTCCAGGAACCGGCTGCTGCGCAGGAGCCCTGGACTCTCACAGGTTGCATTGAATATGCTTTTCAGAATAATATAAAACTGAAGCAACAAGCACTGGGAGTTGATGTTGCACGAAATAATCTCAACCAGTCAAAACTGAATCTGCTGCCATCTGTAAATTCGGGTATGTCGCAATCGTTCCGGTTTGGCCGCTCGGTTGATCCTCTTACCTATCAGTTTACAACGGAAAATTCTACTGGAGCCAGTGTTTATGTCAGTGGAGGATTAGAACTTTTTAAAGGGTTGGAAAACTGGAATACCATCCAGCGTAACCAGATCGACCTGAAGAAAAATCTTACTGATCTGGATAAAGCCAAAAACGACCTGGCGCTGACCATTGCCCGCTATTACCTGCAGATCCTGTTCAATGAAGAGCTTCACGACATTACCATTCAGCAGGTGAATATTACCGCACAGCAGGTAAACCGCACCCGGATCATGGTCGATGCGGGCTCCCTGCCAAAAGGTGATCTTCTGGAAATCCAGGCCCAGCTGGCCAATGAGGAGCTAAATGAAGTGAATTCGAGGAACCAGCTTACCATGTCGTATCTCGACCTGGCACAGCTCCTCGATCTGAAGAACCCTGAAACCTTTAAGGTTCAGCGACCCACTTTTGAGGGTTTTACAGTTCAGGATAATCTGGGTACCGTGGACGCGGTTTACCAATCAGCCATCATTACTCTCCCTCAGATAAAAAGTGCAGAACTTGATTTGCAGTCACTCGAAAAAAGTCTGTTGATTGCCAAAGGCCGTCTGAGCCCCTCATTATCATTGAATACTTCCTATGGTACAGGTTATTCCGACAGGCTGAAGGATTTGATGGATCCAACGGTGGTAATGTCTTTAAAAAAGCAGTTGGATTTCACCAGTCAAAAAAGTGTCGGGTTTAGTTTGAATGTCCCGATCTTCAACGGCTGGAGCGCCAAAACAGGCATTAATAATGCCCGCATATCGGTGCTCAATGGCAAATATCAGGTCGAAGTGGCACATAACCAATTGCTGAAAGAAATTCAGCAGGCTTTTGCCGATGCAACTGCCTCGCTGGAGAAGTTTAAGGCAACCAGCAAATCCGTTTCAGCACTGGAGGAAGCATTCCGTTATGCGGAGCAGAAATTCAATGTCGGATTGCTTACCTCCCTTGATTATAATGTTGCAAAAAACAACCTGACAAAAGCACGGTCTGACCTCCTTCAGGCAAAATATAATTACATTTTTAATACCCGGATTCTCGATTTCTACCGGGGTATACCCATTGATCTTAAATAATTCATCCTATGAAGCGTAATAAAATATTACGGTATTTACTGATAGCAGCAGTTATACTGATTGTTGTGGCCCTTATCGGGAAAAAAGCCGGATGGTTTGGAACTGGTCCATTAACAAAAGTTGCTACAGAGAAAGTCGAGAAAAGAACTATAGTTGAAACGATCACTGCAAAAGGACGTATACAGCCCGAAACAGAAGTCAAACTCAGTCCCGATGTATCCGGGGAAATAGTTCAGATGGATGTCAAAGAAGGTGATTCTGTTAAAAAAGGTGATCTTCTGGTCAAAATCAAGCAGGATTTCTACCTGTCGAGCCTCGACCGGGTAAATGCCGGCCTGAATTCGGCCAGAGCTCAGCTGTCGAACGCCAAAGCTTCACAGGTGCAGGCTGAGGCCCAATACAGGCAGCAGGAATTATCGTATAAACGAAGCAAAGCATTGCATGACCAGGGTGTATTATCGGATGCTGATTTTGAAACGGCAAAAACACAATATGATGTTGCCGGAGCCCAGGTAGATGCAGCCAAACAATCAGTTTCGGCAGCCTCCTTTACGGTGAAAAGCACAGAGGCTTCGGTCAAGGAAGCAGCTGAAAACCTTAGGAAAACCACTATCTATGCCCCTATCGACGGGATCATTTACGGCCGTAAGGTTGAGCAGGGTGAAAGGGTTGTAGGAACCGGCCAGATGGCTGGTACCGAAATGCTCCGCATCGCAGATCTGAGTCGCATGGAAGTGCAGGTTGACGTGAATGAGAATGATATCGTAAATGTTAATGTTGGCGACACTGCTTCCATCGAGATTGATTCCTATCTGGGAACAAAATTCAGAGGCCTTGTAACCGAAATTGCCAATTCAGCGAATACTACTGGAACAACGCTCGACCAGGTAACCAGTTTTAATGTTAAAATCCTGATCATACCTGAATCTTATGCCAGCCTGGTAGCCTCAGGAAAAGCAGGGAAATATCCTTTCCGGCCGGGTATGACAGCCACGGTGGAAATTGAAAGTCAAACAAAATTCAATGTTCTCTCAATTGCAATTCAGGCCGTTACTACCCGTATAGATTCCACCAAGATGAAAACCATGAACGATCCTACCCGTCCGGGTGTCGATCAGGAAGCTGCTCCCGACGTTTCACGCGATGAAATGATGGAGGTTCTCTTCTCGGTTGATAATGGCACCGTATCCCAGCGTAAGGTCAAGACTGGAATTCAGGATAAAAATTACATCGAAATCCTATCGGGCGTAAGTGAGAATGAAACGATTATCGTAGCGCCTTATAATGCCATTTCCAAGAAACTCAAGGATGGGGAAAAAGTACAGGTAGTGCCGAAAGAAGAGTTGTTCCGCGATCCGAAGAAGAAGTAATAATGATCAGATGGGCCTGATACTTAATCTGGAAACGGCCACTCCGGTTTGCTCGGTTGCATTGAGTCGTGATGGAAAAGTTCTCGGATTCAGGGAATCAGCCGAGGATAAATCGCATGCTACCCGCTTAACTATTTTTATCGGGGAACTATTCAGGGAGCATGGCATTTCAGCTGACAACCTTGATGCCATATCACTGGGAATGGGACCCGGATCCTACACTGGTCTGCGGATCGGAGCGTCTGTAGCAAAAGGGCTGGCTTTCGGAGCCGGCAAGCCTGCGATCGGTATTCCCACCCTGAAGGCACTCGCCAAC
>CAIJYT010000171.1 GCA_903824935.1 uncultured Bacteroidales bacterium
AAACCCTCCGGCTATAAATATAGCCAAAATAGGGATAGTAAGACCCAGGTCATCCGGGAGCATGAACTTTTTATATTTATTTAGACCACTTCTATTTTATTTGATTTATATTTGCAGGGTTTTTAATATTTAAACCGGGATCAATGGCTGTTTCCCGTATCAGATATCAAACAACGGCCTTTACAAAACCTGAAAAAATGAAAAAAATAATAACACTATTCACGTTGGCGATAATGTTTATCGCCGTTGTTTCCGTCAATGCCCAGGATAAGCCTTACAAAGACGGATCGGTATGGAGTGTGGGTATGATCAAAACCAATGCCAATATGAGCAAGGAATATCTTAAACAGCTTAAATCCACATGGATAGCCGTGCATGATGAGGCAGTAAAACAGGGACTGATCCTATCCTACAAGGTTCTTTCCGGAGTTTCTGCAAATCCTGAGGATTTTGACGTGTTGTTACTTGTTGAGTACAAGAACATGGCCAGCATGGAAGGGCAGGATGCAAAATGGGATGATATTTACAAGAAAGTTGTCGGAAACGATGACGCCCAGAAGAAGCTGAATGAAGCCCGCCTGGTGATGCGTACAGTATATGGAGGAAAATTGTTTCGCGAACTTCTTTATAAGTAAAGCTACTTTGCAAGTTTAAAAAAACGCCTGAAGTTCATGAACTTCAGGCGTTTTCCTTTTTTGTTGTGGGCCCAACAGGACTTGAACCTGTGACCCGCTGATTATGAGTCAGCTGCTCTAACCGTCTGAGCTATGGGCCCGCACCGGATCACGATTCACGAATCACGAATCACGGAAATTGGGGTGCAAAAATAAAGATATTTTGCCATCTTTGCAACCGGAAAGCTGTAACCTATGCTGAAACTGAAACCTGATGTCGCTGCAGGCCATAACATCCGCAATATCGTTTTTGACTTCGGGGGAGTCATCTGCAATATCGATACCAGGCTCTCGGAACTAAAGTTCAAAGAACTGGGGTTCAAAGGGTTTAACTCTTCCTACTCAGTCGAAGAAGGGGAGGATGTCTTCCGCAGGTTAGAAGGAGGAAAAATTTCCATTAATGAATTTTGTGCCCTCCTTAAAAAACACCTGGGCCGGGATGTTTCCGATGACGACATCCTGTCTGCATGGAATGCCATGATCCTGGATATCCCTCCTCATAGGGTGCGACTGCTTGAAGAAGTCAGGAAATCATACAGGATCTTCATTCTCAGCAACTCCAATGAAATTCATTATCATAAATACCTTGCCGGTTTTACTAAAAATTACGCTTACAAATCCTTCACTGATCTCTTTGAAAAGACCTGGTTTTCCTTTCAGATACATCTTCAGAAACCTTCAACTGAGATTTTTGAACATATCATTCGTGATGGCAACCTTAAAACGGAAGAAACGCTCTTTATCGATGATTCGTTCCAGCACATAGAAGCAGCGTCAAATGCCGGTTTGGGGACTTTCCATTTGCAGCCTCCTCTTGAGATAACAAACCTTTTTGAATAGTTGTTAGGGTATAAATTGAGAAAAGGTTTGACTTTCAGCTAAAAAAGGATTACCTTTGCACACTTTTTTAACAGAATCTCATGAAGCTCTCTCAGTTTCGTTTCCACCTGCCCCCTGAATTAATTGCCAACAATCCACCTAAGCATCGCGATGACATCAATATGATGATCCTCGATCGCAGGACGCAAAGCATTCAGCACAAACACTTTAAAGACATCCTGAATCATTTTGGAGATGGAGATGTCTTCATTATCAATAATACCAAAGTATTTCCGGCCCGTCTTTATGGCGAAAAAGAAAAAACCGGCGCCAAGATCGAGGTTTTCCTGTTACGCGAACTGAACAGGGAATCCAGGCTTTGGGATGTCCTGGTTGATCCTGCCCGCAAGATCAGGATTGGAAATAAGTTGTATTTTGGCGACGACGACACCCTTGTTGCTGAAGTTATTGATAATACTACTTCCCGGGGAAGGACGATCCGTTTTCTGTTTGATGGGCCCTACGATGAATTCAAAAAGACCATCCAGAAACTGGGTGAAACACCTCTTCCAAAGATACATAACCGCCCGGTAACGCATGAAGACAGTGAACGTTATCAGACCATCTTTGCAAAGCATGAAGGGGCTGTTGCTGCTCCCACAGCAGGAATGCATTTCAGCCGCGAGATCATTAAACGTCTTGAACTGAAGGGAGTTACTTTTGCTGAAATTACCCTGCACGTAGGCCTTGGAAATTTCAGGACCATCGACGTGGAAGACCTTACCAAGCATAAAATGGATTCGGAGGAGGTGATCATTGAGCCCGAAACTGCCGAGATCGTCAACAGGGCCAAAATGAACAAGAAAAAGATCGTAGCAGTAGGTACGACCACCATGAAAGCCATAGAATCTTCTGTCACGGTCGGAGGCATGCTGAAACCTTTCAAGGGATGGACCAATAAATTCATTTTCCCGCCTTACGAATTCAGTATTGCCAATGCCATGATCACCAATTTCCATCTTCCTCAGACTCCTATGATGATGCTTACTTCCGCTTTCGCGGGATTTGATTTCACCATGAAGTCTTACGAAGAAGCCGTTGAAAAGAAATACAAATTCTTTACCTACGGCAACCCCATGCTCATTCTTTAAAAGTTTGAACAAATTTGCCATCATCGTTGCAGGTGGAACCGGCACGCGTATGGGTTCCACTGTTCCAAAGCAATTTCTGCAGCTTGCAGGGAAACCGGTGCTGATGCACTCCATCCAGGCCTTTCATGAATACAGCACTTCTGTTGGTATTATCGTTGCCCTGCCTGCTTCTTCATTCCCAGCCTGGGAAACCCTTTGTGAGGATTATGCTTTCAATATCCCTCATAAACTTTGTGAAGGAGGTAAAACGAGGTACGATTCAGTGAAAAATGCTCTTTCCCTTGTCAATGCGGATAGCATTGTCGCGATCCACGACGGGGTGCGGCCCCTGATCAGTTCCGGGTTGATCTCACGTTCTTTTGATCACGCTTCCGAGACAGGCAATGCGATACCTGTTACCTACATCACCGATTCGGTCAGAATGATCATCGACAGGGTTAACAAACCGGTAGACCGTGGAAGCCTCAGGCTTATCCAGACCCCGCAGGTTTTTCATGCCTCCCTTATCATCGACGCTTATCAGCGGAACTACTCCGGCGAATTTACCGATGATGCCAGCGTTCTTGAGGCTGCAGGCAAATCCATTAACCTCATCCAGGGTGATCCATATAATTTTAAAATAACTTACCCCGAAGATCTTGTTATTGCTGAGGCCCTGCTGAGGTATCAGCAAACCAAACAATTCTGAAGATTTATTGCCTGAACCTTCTTCCTTTCCAGGAATAATGGCTGAATTGCCCGGCTATTGCAACCGTGACAGAATAAAAGAACTGGAAAGCCTGGGCCACGAAATAATAGCCAAGAAGGTGCTTTTTATCAAAGAACCCCGCCATTTTCAATACCAATGGATATTCCAGGAGTATCTTCAGGAACCAGGCCAGGGATGCAAGAAGCAGGATGGGTGGATTAAATATTCCTATTATACCCCCTGCCAGGATAAGAAAGTGAAAACCAAAGGTGAGCAAACCCGCAATGATCACAGCGGGATCTTTGTAGCCACGGCTTTTCGACACCCACCTTATCCGCTGTTCCATGAAGTCATTCAAATTTTTACAAGGTACAGTAAGGGTAATCGCTTCTTTATCCTGTAAAAAAATTACCGAACTCCCCCCGTACAGCTTTCTGAATTTCATCATTAAAAATTGGTCGTCTCCCGAATGGAAATTGCTGTTCCCCGAAAATCCCCCGGTTTCAATGAAAGCCTGCTTACGATAAGCGAGATTTGCACCATTGCACATCAGTGGAAACCCAAGATTTGCAGATCCCGCCGTGATCCCCATGATTCCAAGGAATTCCATAACCTGGATTTTCTGGAAAACACCCTTCTCACCTGTAAACCCCACCGGGGCAAGAACCATATTAACTTCCTGCCCCCTGAAGGCAGCAGCAATGGATTGTATCCAGGACCTTCCATGAACGGTATCCGCATCGGTACAAAGAATGATATTGCCATCAGCAATGGCAACGGCTCTTTCGATCGCTTTCTTCTTTCCCTGGTTATCCTTTATATTTGATCCTCCTGTGAGCAGTGTGACCTTCAGCCCCGGATGTTCACCGGCCCAATGACGAACCTTTTCGGCAGTATAATCTTCCGAAAAGTCATCCGACACAATAATCTCGAAAAGTTCAGGGGGATAATCCTGAACTGCCAGTCCGTCGAGGCAACCGGCTATAACCGATATTTCATTCCTCACCGGAAGTATTACTGAAACTTTCTCAAAGCCTGTCCGGTTTGGGACCGGCTTGCCGTGAGACAGGTACCCTTCAATGCTGTAACCTCCCTGTTTCGCCCTGTTGTTTTTTATCAACCCGGCTGTTATAAAAATTATCATGACTGCATATGATACCGCAACAAGCGACAGGATACAGCCGAATACCAGGTCAAAGCTCATACCGATCAGGTTTCATTATTACGGAAGAACTGCAGGCGGAAAAGGAATATACTGCCCGCAACGGCAGGAAGGCCAAGGTTGATGACCCAGATGAGTACCGAAGCCATCAGGATTCCAAGGTTCAGTTCCGCAGAGACTGCAGTCAAAGGAGAAAAATAAAAACTGAAAAAATAAATTGCTACCGACCCCCTTATCCCAAGTTCGGTAAGAGTGATGGTAGGAATAATAGCCATTACAAAATAAATCAGGGATATCATCAGGTAACCGTAATGAAACGGGATATTCACGCCAAGGGCATGCAGAAGCAGAATATACTGTGTTGAAAACACAATATATCTTGCGAAGCTGAACGCCATAACAACCCATAGTTCAGCGTTTGAATACAAGGTAAAAACACGGAAAAACCTGCGGATGCGGTTCAGGTTGTTCTGAAGTATTCTTTCTTTCCATGTTGAAAGAAACGACAGGTTAAAAAACAAACCGAGCAGCAGTACATCAAAGAACACAACCACAGCCATGAAGGAATAATAAAGGTATCCCCTGACAAATTCCGCACCAGGCATGAATACGGGAAGGAAGATGAGAAACGCCAGCGATCCGGTAAGAAAGGTAATCAGCAACTGGCTCATGCTCCCTAATATGGTGATGAGTATCCCTTCAATGTGGCTTGCTTTTTTCAGGATGAACGCCCGCCCGAAATACTCGCCAACCCTGTTGGGGGTGAAGGAACTGATTGTCACACCCGTAAGCACAGCAACTACCGATTGCAAAAGGCTTACCTTTTCAATTTTTGAGATCAGCTTCTGCCACTTCATGGCTTCCAGCATCCAGTTCACAGCCATCAGAAGAACCACAAATACCAAAGTCCTGAGAAAGTCAGGTGAACTGAGATCAGTTTCCAGGGCTTTCACCAGGGCAGGCAGATCCTGTTTCCAGAAAACCTGGTTTATAATAAAGAAATAGGAAACAATAAGAATTATAAGCTGTATGAGAAGATTATATCTTTTGTATAATTTTGTCATGCCTGCAAAATTACTTGAAATGCCTGAACTCCCGCGCGAAAAAATCATTCTCGGAATTGACCCCGGAACCAATATCATGGGTTACGGCCTCATCCAGATTACTGGCAACAAGCTCAGTATGATTGCCTTTGGAGTGTTAAAATTAAACAAATATGATGACCAGCCCATGAGGCTGAAGATAATTTTCGAGAAAACTCTTTCACTGATCGAACAATACAAACCCGATGAACTTGCAATCGAAGCCCAGTTCTTCGGAAAGAATGTGCAGAGTATGCTCAAACTTGGGAGGGCTCAGGGCGTTGCAATTGCTGCTGCGCTTTACCGTTCTGTTCCTATCTTTGAATACTCCCCTACCAAGATCAAAATGTCGATTACCGGCAAAGGCTCAGCATCAAAGGAACAGGTTGCGGCCATGCTTCAGCGCCTGCTTTCACTAAAAGATCTCCCCGATGACCTCGATGCCACCGATGCATTGGCCGCAGCAGTCTGCCATCACTTCCAGAACGGGCGACCCGAGACAGGAAAGAAATTTACGGGATGGAAGAGCTTTTTAGCGGCCCATCCGGGGCGGGTAAAGTAATCCGTTTTTGAATTTCGAATATTGATCAACGAATGTCGAATGTTGAAGTAATGTGGTCATTCAACATTCAAAGTTCAACGTTCAATATTCGATATTCATTTTTTACATAAGTTTCTGGTACACCATCCACCAACGATCCGGGATGTCGTTGGCACAGGCCTGCTGGTAATCCTTGTAAGAACAGGGAACCAGGTAATGCCTTTCATATTTGATCTTCTGCTCCGCAGGAAGCGGGATCTCCATCCACCAGCGGTCGGTCTTTTTACTCTTGAAGAACACTATCTCTTCTTTGTGGTCGGTAATGGCAACCCTGTATTTAAGATAATCCTCTTCATCTTTAAAGGGGAAATCATGAGCCCTGTTATAAAAGACGTCGATAAAATACCAGATCATCTGTGCAACAAGATGGGCTGTCTGCCCCTGACGGTCATACTTCGGATTTACCTCGTAAAATCCAATCGATGTAAGCTTATCACTGATCCCTGCATACCTTACGATCTGGCAGGCCTCTTCCCCGTAAAACCCGTTAGGGCCGGCATTATTGTTACCGGGGGCATCAGAATATCTTACTGCCGAAATGTCAAAGCTCAGCATGTCGGCATTACGCACGATAGGCTCCACCTCTTCCAGGCTTTCCCTGACGATACCGATTCGGTAAGTGTCAAAGAAGAGGTTCTTCATCAGCTTCAGGGCATCCTGGTCAATAAAATAACTCTGGTAGCCTATATTGGCATAATTAAACAGGTAATTAGGCTGATGAAGGATGATACTGCTGAGAAAAGACTGCGAATCCATCTCATTTTCTGTCTTTCCCAGGTCGAATGTCGGGTCAATTGCCACAATATTGATGATCTGGCCGAGGCTTTCATATGCCTTGTAATTGGCAAAGGTAAGATCCTGGCCTCCGCCGATAATTACAGGTATAACATTGTTGCTGATCAGTTCAGCTATGGAACTGCTGAGAGCAAAATAAGTATCGCTGGGAGCGAAGCCTTTCCTGATATTTCCAAGATCAACGATTTTATTTAAATACGGACCCGGGAAAAGCCTGTACAGGAATTTCCTCACATGATCAGGTGCAAGGTCGCAGCCTTCATTATTGACAGAATTCCTGTCCTCTTTAACACCTATAATTGCAAGATCTGCAGCTGTAAAGTCAGGAAAATTCCCGGCTTCAGAATGGATCTGCACAACATCGCCAAGACGGATCTGCCCCTGGCCTTCCTCCGTAAGCTGGAACTCGGTTAAATCGATTGGTGAAAAAAAGGTCGAAATGTCCATGGCCCTTATTGTTTCTGTTTGGATTTGGATTTGGATTTCGTC
>CAIJYT010000172.1 GCA_903824935.1 uncultured Bacteroidales bacterium
ATCTGAAAATTGCGGAGGCAGGGAAACTGGTAGAAAAGGCCCTGGTTGAAAAGAAAGCTGAAGAAGCAGATAAAATTATTGATGCCTTCCGCAGATCGGTTTTCGAATATAAACTGAATAAAACAAGCGGAGATGCGATGTTCATGAATACTGCATTTCTTGTAAACAGCGGGAGGGAGGTGGAATTTGACAACATCATGGCCGACCTTGGCAACCGCTTTAACGATCGCAGTGATTTCGTCTACACTGCACCATTGCCGATTTTCAATTTTATTGATCTCAAGATCTTTCCTGAAAAATGGGAATTATAAACCGAACTATTTGACAAGCAATTATGAGTATCGAACAAGAAACTCCGAAAGAAGGAAAGTACATTTACGGCATCATAAGGCATAGCGGAAGTATTGACTTTGGCCCTATTGGTATAGGTAAACGCGCCGACCGGGTTTACGGTATCAATTATAAGGATATCAGCGCCATCGTCAGCAATTCTCCGATTATCCAGTATGAAGCACGAAGGGTCAACATGACCACCCATGAAAAAGTGCTTGAAGAAATCATGAAAGAATTTACGGTCCTTCCTGTCCGGTTTTCAACCATCTCGGAACATAATGATGATGCCGGAATTCAAAGGATACTTGAAAAGGACTATGATAAATTCAGCGACCTCCTGAAAAAGATGGACGGCAAAAAAGAACTGGGGCTGAAAGTCCTTGCACATGAGGCGCCGATGTATGAAAGCATCCTTGAAAAATATCAGAATATCAGGTCATTAAGAGATAAACTGTTAAACCTCCCCCCTGATAAAACACATTACCAGCGAATGAAGATAGGGGAAATGGTTGTTGAGGCTCTTAAGAAAGAAACGGCCGGCTATAAAGATACCATCATAGCTGCCTTAACTCCGCTTTCGGAAGATATAAAAACAAATGACAATTACGGGGAACTAATGATCCTTAACGCCGCCTTCCTGATCAGGAACAGTATTGAGCCTGAATTCGACAAAGCTGTAAATGAACTCGATTTAAAATACGGGAAATTGATGACATTTAAATACGTCGGGACATTACCTCCCTATAATTTCGTAAATCTTGTAATTAACACTAAAGGTATATAACATGTTTTTGATCGATGATATACTTCTCGCCCCTTTAAAAGGAGTAATTTTCATAGGAAAGAAAATCAATGAAGTTATTGAGAATGAAATGTCGGATGAGGGAGCAGTTAAAGAAAGGCTGATGGCATTGCAGCTGAAATTTGAGATGGATGAAATTGACGAGGAAGAATATGACAGGAAAGAGGATGAACTGCTGAAAATACTTGAAGACATAAGGACAGAGAAGCAAGGGAAGTAAAAAACCGGGGCCTGCATACTTCAGTTTGCGTCCCGGAAGAAGAAAAGAAGATAGAACCGAACAAAAAGGAGGAAAAATGAATGCATTTAAATGCCCGAAATGCGGGAAATTAACAGGCGGTAACGAAAAATTTTGTGTTGAATGCGGGCAGTCCCTCAACATCACATGCCCTGAATGCGGTGAATCATGGAGGTTTATGTTCGAATATAAGTTTTGCCCGGGATGTGGTCATAATATGAAGAAATCAGGCGGCAATAAACCAGGAAGGGAAGAGAAATAGTTTCCGTGTTATTCTTTGAATATAATTTATTATCAGGATAAGGAGAAAAAATGAGTAAGATTATAGATGTCAGAAAAACCGCAGTAAAATTCCTCAAAGAGGCTATAGACTGTGAAGATGTGACAGTAGTTAAAATCGGGAAAGTTAATGATACCTGGAAAGCTGTGGCAGAGGTATATGAAAATGATTCATTCTTAAAATCCATGAACCTGCCACCAAAAAAGGTGCGCTTGTTTTATTCTTTAAGTCTCGATGACAAACTTGAGATTCTATCTTATGAACGGCATAATACCTTTGAAGAAACCTCAGGAGCCGATGGTAATTAATCTAACGGATAGCTGCGATGATCAATGAACTGATTTATGTATACTGCATAGCCATAAACCCTCCGGGTCTCATTGACGAATTGAAATCAAGGGGCCTGAAATCAATCAGCATTGAAGAATTTAACGTTCTCATTAAAAATGTTCCGGAGAACGAGTTTTCTGAAGAAAACCTCAGGCTTCACATAGCTGATCTCCATTGGCTTGAAGCCAATGTAAGGGAGCATATCAACGTAATCGGCATGATCATGGGATTTACACCCGTGATCCCTTTTAAGTTCGGAACAATTTTTAATTCCCTTGAAGGACTGGAAAAATTTGTTTCCGATTATTCCGGCTCCCTGCTGGAGAATTTTGAATTAATAAGAGGAAAAGAAGAATGGGCGGTTAAAATCTATTGCGACCGCAAAGCCCTCAGTAAACATATTGATGAACTTAGCGAACCTGCAGCCGCACTGGAAAAACAGATCATGGCGAGTTCCCCGGGGAAAGCCTTTCTTTTACAAAGAAAAAAAGCAGACCTGATCGAAAATGAGCTGGACAGGATCTGTAAGGAATGCGGACAGTCCTATTTCAATGAACTTACGGCGCTGAGCGAGGCAACACATCTCAACAACCTTCTCCCGAAAGAGGTTACTGGAAGAGACGATACAATGCTGCTTAATGCTGCCTTCCTGGTCGGGAAAGACAAAGTGACTGACTTTAAAGATATGACCACAAAACTGGGGAGCAGGGAAGCGAATTCTGCCTTTAGTGTCGAATTAACCGGGCCCTGGCCTCCTTTCAGCTTTATCTCCATTAACGAAAAAACATAATGAACGAAAATGTAATCGACCGTTCAAGAGACATCACCATTCTCGAAGTACTCGACAGGGTGCTGAACAAAGGCGTTATCCTTACCGGCGACATTGTGATTTCAGTAGCCGACGTCGACCTTGTTTACCTTGGAGTCAAATTAATGTTAAGCTCCGTTGAAACCATGGAGCAATTAAAATCGGGGAAACACTTATCTCAGAGCAATGGGTAAAATGATCTACTCCATACTTAAAGCAGCTGAAGACCCCGGGCAATTGCCTGCAGTTCTTTCGGGCATGCGTGGAATTTCTAATGCTGATTTCCATGAGGTTTCCTATGACGACATCACGGCAGTGGTATGCGATGTGCAAAAGGCCAGCCTGGTTACCGACCGCTCAGCCACCATGGATTATGCAGGCGTGATTGACAGTTTATTTAAGGACTTTACATTGCTTCCCGTGCGGTTTGGTTCCGTGATGGAATCCGAAGGGGAGATCAGGAATATGCTGGAAAGGAATCATATTGAAATTCAAAAAAACCTGCTGAAGGTTGAAGGCAAGGTTGAATTCGGGTTAAAGGTCTTTTGCGATACTGAAAAGCTGAAAGCCGGCTTTAACATTAAACCAGAGCCTGAGGCAAAAAGCGCCGGCAAACCCGGTACCGGGCAAAATAATTCAGTTTACATGGATTATGTGAAAAAAAAACTTGCCGAGTACAGGCTTGAAGAGACTGTATTATCCTATGTCAATTCAGTCATCAAAGAGATCACAGAATGCTTAACCGGTGTTGAAGCAACAGGCAAGTTCAAAAAAATGGCCAGTCCGGCCAATATCATAGACGCCCTTTTTCTGATTAAAAAGGAGATGACCGCTGAATTGATCCGGGTGGTTAAAGACCTTCAAACACGGTATCCTGATCTTAATTTTATGCTGACCGGTCCCTGGCCGCCTTACAATTTTGTCGATGTCACTATTAGCTGAGAGGTAAATGAGCGAAAATAAAATACTGTTCAGTACAGGCAATCTCGAGGGGCTTGCCAAAGATATAGGAAAAATGAGCGATACCGAAGGCTCGAAACTTAAACTTAATCCCGGCAATGCAGATTCAGGGCTTGCAAAATTGGTGCTGACCCTTGTTGAACTCATCCGGAAGCTGGTCGAGAAGCAGGCGATGAGAAGGGTCGACGGAGGTTCTCTCACCGATGAAGAAATTGAACGCCTGGGTGAGACCCTGATGAAACTGGAGATGAAGATGGAAGAGTTGAAAAAGCATTTTAATCTAAGCGACCGCGATCTCAACATCAATCTAGGTCCTTTGGGTGATCTGATGTAAAACAAAGCTCAAAGAGTGTACGAATGAAAACACTGATATACGTTCCAATTATTCATTCCAGTGCCGACATGGGCTCCCTGGGTGAAGGACTTAAAAGCAAGAGTATATCGGAACTCGGAGAAACCTTATGGCGAAAGCACACCGAAACAGTAAACGGTTACTGGGATGCAATCGAATCATACTTTAACAACCTGGAAATTTCTGTTAAATGGATGAAAATATACCAGGACGGGATGTTTGCCGAAGGGGAAATGGCAATGAAGATCATCGCAGAAGGCCTGAAATCCGGCAGTAAAAATTCAAAAATAGTTTCGGAACTGATAAGCCGTGGCGCAAAACTCACGAGGACCGAAGATTTTGACCTGGTAATGGCTGAATACGACGGGATACAATCCATTCTGAAGGCGAAAAACAAGTGGCTGAAATTATTTTACCTGCTCAGGTATAAAATTTCAAAACCATGGCTATTACGGAAGAGGGATAAGTTTATAGCCGGCAGGATCGCTGAGACGATGGAGAAGGGTGAAACCGGGATACTGTTTATCGGAGCCTATCATAATATCATAAAACGGCTTCCCGGAGATTTTTTTGTGATTGAAGTGAAGGAAATTTCCAGGATCCGGTCCTATCAGAAAGCAGTTCAATCGAAGTCTAAAGTTAATTCAGTTCATTTTCTGGAACTTGCAGAATACATGGTAAAAAAATGATAACCATTTTAGCCATCGACGATAAGCCTCGAAATCTTGTAGTATTAACTGCAATATTTTCCCGTACATTTCCTGATGCAAGAATAGTTACTGCTTTGTCGGGCAGGGAGGGCATTGACCTGGCTCTCACTGAAAATCCGGATGTGATCCTGCTTGATCTTGTGATGCCGGAAATGAACGGTATTGAAACTTGCATAATTCTGAAAAAAGATGAGGTTTTGAAACGCATCCCGGTGATCATGATCACCGCCAACACTACCGATAGTATCACCCGTATACAAGCGATGGAAGCGGGAGTTGAAGCCTTCCTTTCAAAACCAATTGAAGAAGCCGCACTTTCAGCCCAGGTTGCTTCCCTGATCAGGCTTAAAAAATCAGAAGACCACGTTCGTGAGGAGAACAAACATCTTGAAGGTCTTATTCAGGAGCGCACAAAAGCCCTGGAAGAAAGCAACAGGGCTGCAACGAAATTACTTGATGAATTGAAAACCCGGATTGTGCGTTGCAAATTACTGGAACATGACCTCCTGCAAAGTGAGAAAAAATTCAACGACAGTGAAGCTAATCTGCGATATATCGTCAAGCATGATCTGAATGCCCTTGCCATATTTGACCGCGACATGAATTATATGGCAGTCAGTGATCGTTACATGGAGGATTATAACGTCAAGGAAGAAGATATCATAGGCAAACATCACTACCTGGTATTTCCGAACATACCTCAAAAATGGAAAGATGTTCATCAGCATTGCCTTGCAGGTCATATAGAACATAATGATGATGATGATTTTGAGCACCATGATGGCTCAATATCTTATTACAAATGGGAATGCAGGCCATGGTACAGGACCGATGGTGAGATCGGCGGAATCATAATTTATACGGAGGTCACGACTGAACAGAAGAAGTCTGAGCTGGCACTTATAGACGCATTGGGAAAAGCAGAAACCAGCAACCGTCTTAAAACTGCTTTCATGCATAATATTTCCCATGAGATACGCACACCCTTAAACGGCATCCTTGGTTTCAGCAGGTTGATCGCACAGGAAGATACAAGTAATGAAGAGAAGCTTGAGTTTTACTCACTGTTAAATTCAAGCAGTAACCGCCTTCTGAATACCATTACCAATTACATGGATATTTCCCTGATCACTTCAGGAAGCATGGATATGAAAAAGAAACCTTTTAACCTGCAACATCTTTTACAACAACTCTTTGAACAAATTCAGCCAATTTGTGTAAAAAAACAACTCGGGTTCCATATGGTAATACCTGAAAAGGCCGAAAACCTTATTCTCCATTCGGATCAGGAATTACTTGAAAAAGTGTTGTTGCAACTGCTTGACAATGCTGTTAAATTTACCCTGAAGGGAGAAATTTCTTATGGGTACACGATAAAAAATGATTCCCTGAAATTTTTTGTCAGGGACACCGGCATTGGCATCAATCCCGAGTTTCTTCCCCTGATGTTTCAAAGCTTTACTCAGGAAGAATTCATGTGTTCCAGGGGATATGACGGAAGCGGACTGGGATTGTCAATCACCCGGGGATTGGTAGAATTAATGGGCGGTACAATACATGTGGAATCTGAAAAGGGAGCAGGCTCGGTATTTTTCTTTTCAATCCCGCATAAAGTGCAGGAAAATGCACCAGAACTGTCGGAAGTGCAAATTACGAAAGAGCCTCAGCAGAAAAACCCGGTAGTTTTGATCGCCGAAGATGATGAAAACAACTTATACCTGCTCGAATCAATCCTGGGGAAATATGAAATTGCTATTCTCTCGGCTGTCAATGGAAAAGAAGCTGTTGACAAATGCCGTGAACATCCTGAAATATCGTTGGTGCTGATGGATCTGAAAATGCCGGTGATGGATGGACTGGAAGCAACACAGGAAATTAAACTTTTTCGAAAAGACCTCCCTGTCATTGCAATCACCGCATTTGCCATGAGAGGTGATGAGAAGAAAGCTCTTGAAGCCGGTTGCGATGATTATCTTGCCAAACCTTTAAACAAGGCATCATTACTGGAAAAATTAAAGCTTTTCAGAGCGATCAGTGCTATTTTGCTCTGATAGCAATAAAAAATCCTGAATTATGCGTTCGGATCATGCATGGGGATGATTCATGTCCAAAAAGGGCTATCCATCTGTATTATAATTACTTATGCATCGGCAAAGTGCCGTGTATCATATAAACAACAGGGAACAATAAAAGAAATTGTAATATAATTGTTTGGAAATGAGTTTTGTGGATAAATAATGCGTATCTTTGCAAATATTTTATAACAAATCAGTATTATGAACAACGGTAAAGTTAAATTTTTCAACGAATCAAAAGGATTTGGATTTATTTTAGATTCTGATTCAGGTAAGGAGTATTTTGTGCATTCTTCAGGTCTTATTGACCGCATTCAGGAGAACGATGAAGTTACATTTACACTGACAGAAGGTAGAAAAGGCTTAAATGCAACCAACGTTAAACTTGTTTAACAGGTAATCAAAACCATTTTGTGATAAGAGGCTGTCCCAGTTGGGTCAGCCTCTTTTTTTTATTACTTTTTTGACAGATGGTAGATCCACTTGGCGCCTTCCATGAAAGCCGTCGGTGCAATTGACACATGGACGGTGCTGCCGCCCGGGTCATGTTCAACTGCCGGCCATTCCACATATTCGATGTTGGAAATGCCGAGTGTCGAGAACCTGTCACGGGCAGCGACCAGGTTGCCGAAGGGGACGCAGTCGTCGTTCTTGCAATGCCAGATAAGCATTTTTGATTTCGGGATCCAGCCCAGGTAGGAATTATTATCCCTCATAGTCTGGAAAGCCTGGCTTTGGCTGTTCTTCAAGGCCTCATAGAAAGAATCGGTAAAGACCTTTTTCAGGATCTTATCCTGTGGCATAATGTTGTTGACGACAGGAATATCATAAAAGCCGGTAGTGTATTTAGGGATATCCGTCCGGTATGGTTCCTTTAGCACGCTGGTATAATCGTAAATACCGGGATACATGGTATTATAACCAACAAGCATCATGGGAAGGAAATACGGGACCGGGAATGGATCATCACTGAGCATAGTGTTCAGCATCGTTCCCGAAAGGTCATACGGACCGTCCATGCATACCACACCGTTCAGTTTAACATTTCTCGATTCGAGTTCCTTTGCTGCAGCCATGGTCACATACCCTCCTTCGGAATAACCGTAAAGGAAAGCCTGTCCGTCCCAGGTAACATAAGTATTGCCGTTACAGGTATAATAATCTTCGGCGGCCTGCAGCATGTCGGCGGTCGCAACACCCAGCCTGTCCCTGATACAATACGGGTGGTTTTCGGTGGAATCATCTCCCATACCCTGGTAATCGGGCATGATGATGATCCATCCGTACCACAGGCAAAGCACGTCGGCAACAGCCATTTCCGGAAATTTTTTCCAGTCGCTGTAGCTTGCTTTCTTCCAGCGCGAAGGTGCAAGGTTCTTCATCAGTATTGTCCCATGGTCTACCGAAACAATCGGGGCTTTGAGGGTCTTCCATGCCGACCAGGGGTATACAAGAAGACCTGAAAGCGTCACCGGGTTCCCGTTGTTGTCTGTCGATGTATAATGCACCACGTCATGGGCGATCAGGTTGATGGATAAGCCGTTCCCGCCGGCATCGGCCTGTGTACTGAGATACATGTCGGTATAATCATAATACCCGGGATAATTGGGCTGCATGTTCACCTGTTCCATCACATCCTGTGAGGTCCTTTCGGTATGACTTACTACTACAAAACCGCCTGATGCTGTGGGAGGGCATTGGGGTTCCGGCTGTATCTTGCGGTAGGAGCAGGAGTTAATTACAACTGCGGTCAGAATAAGAAAAAAAATCTTGACACCCAGGGCAGGAATGCTTTTAACTGCAGGATTAACACTTGATCTTTTCATATAGGATTTGTTTCTGAAGTGAGTGTCGCATAATGTGATCCAGGATGGACAAAGTGATCCTTGTCAGATTTAAGCGGAAATACTCCTTACACAAA
Organism: uncultured Bacteroidales bacterium; assembly: GCA_903824935.1. Lineage (GTDB taxonomy): Bacteria > Bacteroidota > Bacteroidia > Bacteroidales > FEN-979 > CAIRDP01. The sequence continues at coordinate 8,810 of CAIJYT010000172.1, forward strand.
TTTAATAATTAAATGGTTAATTTTTCTTAAACCCTGCAAAAATATCCTGCATCAGGTTCTGATCTTGCATTCCATCCAAATTCATACAAGAAAGGCATACTTATTTTGGATTTTCCGCAAAATCAAAGTGCCGGGTTGCGCAGAACAATTTTTAACATTTCCTACAAGGCAGTATATTAGCAATAACGAGACATCAGAAAATATCATGAAAAAAATTATCCTGTTTTTTATCGTGTTTGTCCACATGGGATTTCAGGCATTTTCCCAATGGACCTGGCAAAACCCCTTGCCGCAAGGCAATTCGTTAAAATCTGTTTTCTTTACCGATGCCAGTACAGGGTATACGGTGGGCAATTATGGCACCATCATGAAAACCATCGACGGAGGCACAAGCTGGACAATTTTACCAAGTGGAACAACTAATGACTTATATTCAGTTTATTTCACCGATCCGGGAACAGGGTATGCTGCCGGTGACTCGGGAACAATTTTAAAAACCATAGACGCAGGAGCAAGCTGGTTTGCATTATCAAGCAGATCAACTACTTTTATACGCTCCCTGTACTTTACTGATGCTAATACGGGGTATGCAGGGGGATCTCTCCCTTTTTCATATTGCGGCATCGTCTTAAAAACCCTGGACGCAGGACAATCATGGACTGCTTCCCAAATTGCCAACTGCAATTTATTATCCTCCGTCTTCTTTACTGATGCTAATACAGGGTATGCAGGGGGATCTGATTTTGTTTATTACGGAGGGGTCATCTTTAAAACCATCGATGCAGGCGTGACCTGGACCCATTCAATGATACCGTATTATTGTATAAAGTCAGTTTACTTCACTGGCGCCAGTACGGGATATGCAGTGGGGAGTCATATAGATTCAGGTTATGGGATCATCTTGAAAACCATTGATGCAGGAAATACATGGGATATCCTGTCAAGTTATACAACTCCGCCTTTATTTTCGGTTTACTTTACCGATTCCAATACAGGGTACACAGTAGGTGAATTAGGAACCATTTTGAAAACAATCAATGCCGGGACAAGCTGGACAACTTTATCCAGTGGGACAACCACGACTTTGAATTCCGTGTTTTTTACCGATAATAATACCGCGTATGCCGTGGGTGCAGGCGGGGCTATCCTGAAAACAATTGACAATGGTGCAGGCTGGACTGCACTGACAGAAGGAACATATAATTCGTTAAATTCAGTTTACTTTACCCGCACTAATACCGGGTATGCTGTGGGTGGTCTTTACAATTGGGCGGGAGGTGTTTTAAATCAGGCTGGTACCATTTTAAAAACAACAGATGGAGGCGCAAACTGGACTGCTTTACCAGGTTTAATAACAAATCTTCTTTATTCTGTTTATTTTCCTGATATAAATACCGGTTATGCCTCGGGCACAAGTGGAAGGATATTAAAAACCACTGATGCAGGTATGACCTGGGATACCTTATCGAGTGGAACATTGAATGGATTAAATTCAATATTCTTTACTGATGCCAACACTGGATATGCGGTGGGTTCTAATTCAACCATGTTAAAAACCACCGATGGAGGCATAATTTGGATTAGTATATCGCCCGGAACCAATACAGAATTTCATTCTGTTTACTTTACCGATGCCAGTACAGGATATACGGTGGGTTATTATGGTACTATCATGAAAACCATCGACGGAGGCACAAGCTGGACAATTTTACCAAGTGGAACAACTAATGACTTATATTCAGTTTATTTCACCGATCCGGGAACAGGGTATGCTGCTGGTGACTCGGGAACAATTTTAAAAACTGTGAATGCGGGTGCAATCTGGACAAAATTATCGAGCGGTACAACCAATTCCTTATCCTCGGTTTACTTCTCCGATGCTAATACAGGCTACATCTCGGGTGAGGGTGGAACAATCCTGACCACTTCAAACGGAGGAACAGTCTGGACTGCTCTACGGCTCCCGACAGGCAATAAATTGAGTTCTATTTTCTTTACTGATACAAGGACTGGATATGCGGTGGGTGAAGGGGGAACCATCCTGAAAACCACAAACGGAGGAGGCGGGTTTATCGAATCAACCTCATCTTCCGTATCAACACTTAATCTTTATCCTAATCCTGCGATAGAAACAATAACCATCGCTCAATCCGGGTCTTCGAACGATCAAATGAGTGTACTTTTTATTTATGGAATGGATGGGTGTGAATTTTACCATCAACAGGTAAAAAGCACTAAAACCGAAATCAATATCAGGTCACTTCCAAAAGGAATGTATTTTGTAAGACTAATTGTTAACGGAAAATCTGAAACCGGGAAATTTATTAAGGATTAACGCTGATTGAATCTTTCTGATTAATCAATAAAGCTATATACCATGAAAAAGATCATCCTGTTTTTTATTGTATTTGTCCACATGGGTTTCCCGCTATTTTCCCAATGGACCTGGCAAAACCCGTCACCGCAGGGAAATAATTTGTCATCGGTTTTTTTTATCGACTCTTATACGGGTTATGTCGTAGGGAGATGCGGGTCCATCATTAAAACCATTGACGGAGGCACAACATGGACAGTTTTACCGTCTGGAACACAATCCAGTTTGTCTTCCGTTTACTTCACAGATGCGAATACAGGGTTTGCGGTGGGGAGCTCGGGTACAATTATTAAAACCCTTAACGGAGGCGCTTCCTGGACTTCTTTATCCAGCGGAACAACACTTTATTTATCATCAGTTTTCTTTACCGGCGTCAATACAGGATATGCAGCCGGTGACAGCGGGATCATTCTAAAAACAATGGATAGAGGAAATACGTGGACAACCTTATCCGGGGGAATGAATGGCATACACTCTGTTTATTTCACTGATTCAAATACAGGGTTTGCTGTCGGCTCAAATGGAACTATCCTGAAAACGATAAATGCCGGCAACACTTGGACCAATGTGCCGAGCGGAACTACTAATTCGTTGTTTTCCGTTTTCTTTCCCGACTCCAACATAGGTTATGCAGTAGGGCTGGGTGGGCCTTTTGTAAAAACCACCGATGGGGGTGCCATCTGGACAACAATACCGAACGGGCTTGAATGGCTTGGATTTTACTCGGTTTACTTTATCGATGCAAATACAGGGTTTGCGGCAGGTAGCTCAGGAACAATTGTAAAAACCACTGATGGTGGCATGACATGGACTTCATCGTACAGCAAAGTGCCAGATTTATGTGCAGTTTGTTTTAATGATGAAAATACCGGGTATGCAGTGGGTGTTTGTGGCAGTATAATTAAAACCGTTGACGGAGGTGTAAACTGGGCTAACTTATTAAAAGGAAATTCCGGCGATCTGAATTCTGTTTTCTTTGCAGATGCCAATACAGGTTATGCGGTTGGAAATCCCGGGATCATATTAAAAACCAATAATGGAGGCGCTACTTGGACCTCTTTATCAGGTGAATACTCAAATTCCTTTTCATCAGTTTATTTTACTGATGTCAATACGGGGTATGTAGTGGGTGAAAATTCTGATTCAAATAGTTGTTTTATTTTAAAAACCATGAATGGAGGTATAAACTGGATGAATTGTACTATCATCTCAAGCGTAAAACCAACCCGCATAAATGCAGTTTTCTTTACTGATCCTAACACGGGGTATGTGGTTGGTGGTGGTTATAATTACAATGTGGGTGGGTATGTCGGGATTATCTTAAAAACCGTCAATGGAGGTTCAAGCTGGATTGCCTTACCGGGTGAAACAAACTGGCCATTAGAATCTGGTTGCTTTACCAACGCCACAACAGGTTATGTGGTTGGTGGCGGATCAATCTGGAAAACCATCGACGGAGGCACGAGTTGGACTCTTTTATGGAACTCCCCAACCAAGGTTTTATCTTTTATCAGCTTTTCTGATGCTTCTACCGGTTTCGTAACCGGTGAAGGCGGGACTATTTTAAAAACCATCAACGGAGGCGCAAACTGGACTACTGTATCGAGCGGAACGACTTATAATGTAAACTCGGTTTATTTTACCGATGCAAATACCGCTTATGCGGTGTGCGATTGGGGTACCATCTTAAAAACCATCGATGCCGGAAACACCTGGACTCTTTTATGGAGTGGAACAGATTTCAGGTTGTACTCCGTTTGTTTTACCGATGATAATACAGGTTATGCAGTAGGTGATAATTGCATCATCCTAAAAACAACAACTGGAGGTTATGGAAACTCTGTTGAAGAAACCATTTCACCCAATACATTATTTACTGTTTTCCCTAATCCAGCATGCAATAACATCACCATATCATTTAAAAAGGGTTTGACAAAAGACATGTGCGTAAGCATTTTCGATATTAACGGAAAGCAGGTAATGCATAAGGTGTCCCGAAACCAAAACCTGGTTGAATTTGATGTGTCCACGCTGCCAGCAGGCATGTATCTCTTAAAAATACGGACCGGTGAAGGGATTGAAGTCAAGAAGTTGATAATTCAATAATAGCATTCCATTAATCCACGCATCCCGCGCCCTTTCCCACATTCATCTGGGAGAGCACGTAATACGCGCCTTTGACCACGACCTGGTATTTTCCGGGGAGTTTGCCAAGGGTAGTGACCTCGCTGTATCCCCCGTTGGTTACCCCTTTTTTAACTTCGATGGCCGTAAAGGCCACTTCTTCGGGGTGTTTCTGTATCAAAGGGTCAACGATGAAGATATAGTCCTTGCCCTTATCACGTATCACAGCAGCTTCGGGGATCACCACTGCGTCGGCATTCCCGGTTTCTATGAGGCCATTGACATACATGCCTGGTACAAGGTCCTCCCTGGGGTTCCCCAGCAGTTCGGCATGGGCGCTCACGGTGCGGGAATCCTTTTCAAACTCCCTGCCGATGCTGAATATCTTTGCTCCCATCACGAGTTCGGGCATATTAGTGAAAGTCACGTTCACATGCTGGCCGGGCTTTACCTCCGGGAGGTCTTTCTCGTAGATCATCAGGTCGACATGCAGGTGGCTGTTGTCTATCACGGTAAGGATCTCCTTCTGCGGTTCGGTGTACGATCCGGTATTCACGGTGATCTTTCCTACGTAGCCCCTGATAGGGGACTTTAACAGGAATGACTTCTGCAGACCTGATGGAGAAAGGTCAGTCACCTGCACATTCAGCAGTAAAAGCTGTTGCTCCAGCGAAGCAAGCCTGGCCTTTTCGGCATTGTATTTCGCTTCCGCCTCCTGGAAAGCCTTCTGCGACGCTATATTATCCTTAGCCAGCTCCTTCTGCCGTTCATATTCCTTTTGCGAGTAAAGGATGTTGCTCCCTGCCACCAGGTAATCTTCCTGGAGTTTCAGGAAATCAGGTGATGCAAGTTCGACCAGTGGCTGTCCCATAGTTACCAGTTCTCCTTCCCTGACCATGATATTCCTCACGACAGCTCCCATAAAGGATGAAACTTCGGCTTTGTTCTGGGGTGGTACGTGCAGGTAGCCGTTGACCCTCACCACATCGCGGAGGTTCCGTTTCTCGAAGTCACCGAACTGAATGCCGGTTTTGCTCACCTGGAGTTTCGTCAGCTCTATGATATTGGTAACGGCCTGCCCTTTTTCCTGGCCCTGGGTGGATGAAGATGTTTGTTCGCCTGCCTTCTGATGACAGGAGGCCAGTATCAGTATTGCTGCAAGGCCCGATATCATTAATTTTTTCATTTCTATTCGTTTTTCCCCCTGATCAGCTGAATGGCCGAAAGGGTATTAAAATATTGTTCCTGTATGTCGATGTAGCTGTCCCTGATCTCCAGGGCGCTTTCAATTAATTTTAAGTACTCCGGATAGGCGATCTCCCCGGCCACCATGCTTTTCCCCGCGTTGGCGATCATCAGCCGGCTATGAGGGACCGCGGTATTGCTGTAGTAGACCAGCATCTCCCTTTCGACAGTGTAACGGTTCAGCAGCGAAGCATATTCGGCCTCCATCTCATTTTTCTGCTGCAGGTACCTCTGATCGCGTATCCTTCGTTCTATCCCGGCAGCTTTGATCTTATACCCCTGGGCACCGAAAAAAACAGGCACCGACAGCCCACCCGAAATACCCGAGAACCGCTCGGAGCGGGTAAAGGTCTGTTCATACCCATCGATGATCTGTGTCCCTATCAGGCTTTTGTTGAAATATCCAACGGAGATCTCGGGCAGCAGCTTCGCTTTTTCAAGGCTTACCTGCCGGGCTGCAATCTCCGACTGCTGCCTGAAGCCTGCCAGCAATGGGTTGTCGGTGACAAGGCTCGTATCGGGATTCATCGTATACCATGAGTTCAACGGCGGGATAGTATCGGGTATCATCCTGCTCCTGCAGTTTATCACCGCTTTCAGGTCCTGCATCCCCGACTGCCATTTTGCTTCAGCCTGCCTGAGCTTATACAGCACCTGCATACGGGCAGCCCTGGCAGCCATCTGTTCCAGGGAACCTGTCTCGCCTGTCCTGAACCTCGCTTCCCCAGCTTTTTCAAGCAAAGCATACAGGCTGTCGCGTGTTTTCAGCAGCCTGCGTTCTTCATACAGGCAAAGCAGGTTGAAATAGATGGTCCTGATCCTGAAAACGAGTTCGTTCCTGGCCCGGGCCAGCTTATATTCTGCAGCCTGTTCCTGGCTTTTCGCTATTTCTTTCTGGTGGATGTAGACTGTCGGGAACTCAATACGCTGCTGTATGGTGAACTCATCATCATTGTTGATGCTGTTGCTTTGTCCGTATACTACGCCGAGTTCCGTTTTAGGGATGTCAATGGCGGCTGACCTGCCTGCCCGGTAATAATCCTTTTCCAGTGCCGCGGCTTTTACCGAAGGGCTGTTTGCAAGGGCGCTGTCTATGCATTGTTTCAGACTCACAGCGCCGGACCTGTATTGTGCATGCAATCCATATACAGGAAAAAAAAGCAATAAGGCCAGTAAGGCAGCAATTTTGCCACCAGTTCCGCCCGGGGTCTTCAGTTTAGATTCCGCCAGCGCATAAATGGCGGGAAGAATAATCAGGGTGAGCAGGGTTGCAGTGATGAGTCCTCCGAACACCACGGTCGCCAGGGGTCTTTGCACCTCCGATCCGGTTGCCATGGATACAGCCATTGGCAAAAACCCGAGCGAAGCCACCGAGGCTGTCATCAGCACAGGGCGTAACCTGATCCTTGTACCTTTTAAAACCCTTTCGCGGATATCAGTGATGCCTTCAGCCTTAAGCTGGTTAAAACTGCTGATAAGCACTATTCCGTTCATCACGGCCACACCGAAAAGTGCGATAAACCCCACCCCTGCCGAAACGCTGAAAGGCATACCCCGGATGTAAAGGGCGAACACCCCTCCTATCGCGGCAAACGGCACAACGGTGAAAACCAGGAAGGTCTGTTTCACCGACCTGAACGTTATGTATAGCAATACAAGGATCAGAAACAAAGCCAGGGGCACTGCGACCGACAGGCGTTTCTTGGCTTCGATGAGGTTCTCGAACTGACCTCCGTAAGTGATATAATACCCTGCAGGCAGTTTAAGGTTCCTGTCGGCTGTTTTACTGATGTCGCTGATCAGCGAGCTCACATCCCTTCCCCTCACGTTGATCCCGATAGTGATCCTCCGTTTGCCGTCATCCCTGGCGATCTGCTGAGGCCCGTCCTCAAACTTCACATCGGCAAGCTGTTCAAGAGGTATCTGCTGGCCCGAGGGCAGGGGAACAAAGAGTTTCCGTACATCTTCTATGGTGTTCCTGTGTTCCTGGTCGAGGCGCACCACGAGGTCGAAACGTTTCTCACCTTCGTATACCGTCCCTGCCTGCTCACCTGCGAATGCGGCTTTAACCGCCCTGTTCAGATCTTTGATGTTCAAGCCATCGGCCGAAATACGGTCACGGTTATACCTTACAATGATCTGCGGGAGACCAACAACCTGCTCCACTTTCATATCACCTATGCCTTCAATTTTACTGATGAGGGCTGCAAGTTTCTCCGCTTCCATTGAAAGCGTATCCATATTATCTCCGAATATCTTCACAGCAACATCCGACCTTATGCCCGTCATCAGCTCGTTGAACCTGGCCTCTATAGGCTGCATGAATTCATAGCTGACCCCCGGGATCACCGAAAGCTTTTCCTTCATTTTTTCAATCAGCTCCTCCCTTGTCGAAGCCGACACCCATTCTTTTTTATTTTTAAGGCAGACGACAATGTCGGCCGACTCCATAGGGGTGGGATCCGTAGGGATCTCCCCTACCCCGATCTTGGCCACGACATCCTTCACTTCCGGGAAATTATTTTTCAGGATATCAGAAACCTGTTGGTAGGTATCAACGCTTTGAGAAAGCGAGCTGCCGCTCTGCAGCTTGGGCAAAACCAGCAGGTCCCCTTCTTCGAGTGATGGCACGAACACCGCGTCAATCCTAAGGAACATGATGAGGGCAATGATGAACAAAATGACCGATGCGAAAATAACTCCTGATTTGTAGTTAAGTGCAAACCTGATCGCCGGTTCATAGATCTTATGAATCAGCTTCATGATTCGGTCCGACACCGATATTTTATGTTCTGTATTCCTGCTCAGGAAAACCGACGACATCATCGGTACATAGGTAAGCGACAGTAGGAAAGCTCCGAACACTGCGAACATCACGGTTTCGGCCATGGGTTTGAACATCTTCCCTTCGATCCCCGAAAGGGAGATCACAGGCAGGTATACGATAAGGATGATGATCTGCCCGAAAGTAGCCGACCGCATCATTTTTTTCGCCGAAGACGCCACTTCCGAGTCCATTTGTTCACGGCTCAGGCGGATGATCCCCTGCTGCTTATGCCTGCCGAGGAACAGCCGGTAAACCACGCTTTCGACAACGATCACGGCCCCGTCGACAATGATGCCGAAGTCGATTGCTCCCAGCGACATCAGGTTACCCGAAACACCGGTAAGGACCATGAGTATGATTGCAAACAGCATGGCCAATGGTATCACCGAAGCCACGATGAGGCCGGCCCTGAGGTTCCCGATAAGCAGGGTAAGCACGAAGATCACGATCAGCCCGCCAAGCAAGAGGTTCTGGGTTACCGTGTTAATGGTCTTGTCGATGAGCTTTGTTCGGTCGATAAACGAATCTATGTAAACACCTTCGGGAAGGGCTTTGCCGATCTGGGTTATTTTATCTTTTACCCTCCTGATGACTTCCACTGAATTTTCGCCTTTGAGCATCATCACCATTCCCCCGGTGACTTCTCCTTTTCCTGCTTCTACCACCGCCCCGTAACGGTTGGCATGCCCGAAGCGCACCTTGCCCACATCCCTTACCAGCACCGGGATGCCGTTGACATTCTTGATCACGATCTTTTCTATATCTTCAAGACTGTGAACAAAGCCTATTCCCCTGATGAAGTATGCATAGGGCTTTTCATCAAGGTATGCAGCCCCTGTATTTTCGTTGTTCTTCTGCAAGGCATCGAAGATCTCGTTGATCGATATGCCCATGCTGTGGATACGGCTGGGATCCAGCGCGACCTCGTATTGCTTGACATAACCGCCCAGTGAACTTACTTCCGCGACCCCCGGCGTACCAAGAAGAGACCGTTTAACTATCCAGTCCTGGATAGTACGCAGGTCGCTGAGGGAATACCGGGATTCGTATCCGGGCCTGACCTTGATAAGATACTGGTAGATCTCGCCAAGTCCTGTACTGATCGGAGCCATCTGGGGTTCACCCAATCCGGGAGGTATCTGCTTTTCAGCCTCGGTAAGCTTTTCGCTTATCTGCTGCCTTGCGCGGTAAATATCCACGCTTTCCCTGAAAACAACCGTCACCACCGAAAGACCGAAACGGCTTACGCTTCTAAGTTCTGTCACATCGGGAATGGTAGCAACAGCTTTTTCGATAGGGTAACTGATCAGCTGTTCCACTTCGGATGAGGCCAGGGTAGGGGCAATCGTTATCACCTGTACCTGGTTGTTGGTGATGTCGGGGATGGCATCCAGCTGAAGGTGGAACACAGACCAGATGCCGGTAATAATGAGCAGTACGGTCATTATACCCACGGCAATTTTATACCTGATTGAGAAATCAATGATTCGGTCGAACATCTTTGTTTATTTAAACGTGAACGGTTTACGGTGAATCGTGAATCGTGAATGGTGAATGGTGAATCCAAATTAAGGATACGAATGAAAAAAGAATCGGGGTTGATTATCGTGATCCGCACGGTTCACGGTTCACTGATCACGGCTCACGACACCTTCGGCGGCTGCCAGAAAGGAAGCGGGATTTCATGTATATCTCCGGAATTAAGAGGATGCATCGTATTCATGCAGAAGCTGCAGGGGTCCTGTAGTATGACCATACCCTGGGCCAACACATTCACCTGGCAGCAGCTGCAGACGCAGAACGGGCTGCAGCAATCAGCCTCATTATGTTCCTGTGAATGCGAATTCAGGGGGCAGAGGCTTACACTGCCGGTGTTGAGATGACAATATTCCTCAATATCCACGCAGGGGAGAGTGGTGAGGATTACAATATATAATGCAAATATGATCCTTGCTGCAGTCACAGGTAAACACTATGGATGTTGCAAAGATAAGCAATTTGTTAATTTAATAACAATTGCGCTATTCCACCACCATCTTTCTTGAAACCACTTTATCGCCGGTGATGAGCTGGTAAACGTAAACCCCGGGAGTGATGTTTTTCGCCTTGAGGTCAAGTTCCTCCACATATTTCCCTGCAGTAAGGAATTTACGATCAAGGAGGGTTGCATGCAAAGTTCCGAAAAGGTCATACAGCTTAAGGGAGACATCAGCTGCCGGGCGGAGTTTGAATGATATATAGGTGGATGTCGCGGCAGGATTCGGGTAATTCTGATCGAGGGTCATGGTCAGATTCGGTTCCGACCCGGGGACATGTAGCACATCTGCAGAATCGACCAAGGCAGTCATTACGCTGAGCTGGCCGTTATCAAGCCTTGCCCATACCGGCCTTACGATGTTATTGGATGCGGAAATATTCGTATAATCTCCAAAAAATACAACAGCTGTCGGCATGAACGGGCTTTCACTGATACAGAAGTTCTGGAATGTTTCCCCTCCGTCGCGTGAGGTGGCCAGGTACACATCGGTGCGGTTATCGGAATAATTCCTGCGATCATAGAACACAAAATAAAGTATACCAGTAACCTGGTCCACCGTCATCCAGGTATCGAACTGTTGTTTCCCGGGAGGATCGTTATTCACCCGTTTCGGGGCAGTCCAGGTTAATCCTCCATCGGTCGATTTCACCAGGAAGATATCCGTATCAGTGGTTCCGTTCCTCTGATCAGACCAGTTGATATAGATGGTTCCCCTGTACGGTCCATTGCTCAGGTCGCAACAGGTTACAGGCATGCCGTTACAGCGGTAAATACCCTGAATCGAATAATCCCATCCCCCGGGCATGTCCGAAACAAAAATATTATCGGAAGGCCAGCTCAGTCCTCCGTCAAGAGAACTGGTGAACATCAAACCTGCCGGTCCTGCCCATGAAATATACACCTCCCCGTTAGGGCCGACAGCAGGCACAGCTCCTTCCACTGTATTGTCGCTGTCGCGGCAATCCCCTGCAAGGGTGTTGATCCTTATTGCCGGGCTCCATGTTTGTGCGGCATCGGTTGACCTTGAAAACATGATATTAGAACTGTCCGTGGATGTAGCACTTCCGTATTTATCAAACTGAGTCCAGGCAGAGTAAATATTATTTGTTGCCGGATCCACAACCGCCCACTCCTTGTCCTGCTGCTTGGGACTGTTGAGCCCAAAATAAGTGCCGTCATCAAAATTCTGCCCGTTATCAATGGATTTCTGGCAAACCATCCTGTCAATAAAGTGACCGCCCGACGGGTTCGAAAGATGGAAATAATAGAAATTCCCGCCGGTATCAACAATGACACATGGATCTCCCCAGATCCCATACGAAGAGGTTAGGTAATTTGCAGTCCAGGTATTGCCGTAATCGGATGAATAATAATAACCCTGAAGATTTGCCCCGGCAAGCTGAATAGCCGGATTCCCCGGGTTAATCACTATTGACGGCTCTTCCGGTGTAAATGCATTAGTAATAAGGATATTCGGGTATTGTGAGAACCCGCCTATGGCTGCCAGTAATAAAAAGAAAAGAATGATCAATTTTTTCATCATTAAGCTGTTTTGTACTGCCCGTAAGCCGGCGTTTTTCATTGTTCTTTCATCTGAACAGATCTCCGTTCAAATATTTTAAGCCTGAATAACAGACTTTTTAAAGGTGCTTTGACGTTATCAAAGTTACATCTAAAATATTGATGATGCTTTGAAAAAAACCGCAAGTTCCCGGCGGGGAGAGCATCTAATATCTAAAACCTGGAATTGTCGGAAAAAACATTGATCGGCAGACTGAAGTCGGGAGAGCGGGAAGCTTACACCGAACTGCTTATGCAGTATTCCGGCAGGGTTTATAATACCGCCCTGGGTCTGCTTCAGAATAAAGAGGATGCCGAAGATATGACCCAGGAAGTGTTCACCGAGGTGTTCCGTTCCGTTTCAGGCTTCAGGGAACAGTCAAAGCTTTCGACATGGATCTACCGCATTGCCGTGACCAAATCACTGGAGCTTATCAGGAGCAGGCAAAGGGACAAACGCTCGGGGATCATTTTCAGCCTTTTCGGGAAAGAACATCTTATCAATGTGACTGCGGATGAGAGGTTCTACCATCCCGGCGTAAGCCTTGAAAACAAGGAAATGTCGGCTAATCTCTTCGATGCCATCCGCAGGCTCCCTTTAAACCAGAGGACAGCTTTTACATTGAATAAACTTGAGGATCTCAGCTATGCCGAACTGGCGGAGGTCATGAATCTTTCGGTCTCCTCGGTGGAATCCCTGCTGTTCAGGGCGAAGCAAAAGCTGAGGGAGTTGCTTGGCGATTATTATGAAAAAAACATCAGATAAGCGCAAGTTTTAATATAATAAATCATCAAAAGTGTATGAAAACAAA
>CAIJYT010000173.1 GCA_903824935.1 uncultured Bacteroidales bacterium
AAGTACAACATCCTTGGCAAGACAAAGGCCGAGATCATAGAGATGTATGGGATGTAAATCAAGTAGCGAAGTAGCGAGGTAGCGAAGTAGCGAAAAAGTGTATTAGAAATTTTTGCTATTTAATTTCGCTATTTCGCTATTTCACTATTTCGCTACTTTTTATCACAATAACCTAACAATGGAACAAAAACTAGCTAACCCCGCTCCCCTCGGCCTGATGGGCTTCGGGATGACCACAGTTCTGCTTAACCTTCACAATGCCGGTTTTTTTCCGGTAAGTGACATGATCCTCGCCATGGGTATTTTTTACGGAGGCATTGCCCAGGTCATTGCAGGCATTATGGAATTCAAAAAAGGCAATACCTTCGGCATGACGGCATTCATTTCTTACGGGATGTTCTGGCTGAGCCTTGTTGCAATATTCGTTTTCCCGGATATCGCAGGAGGCAAGGGAGTCCGCAGTCCTGACGCATTTATCGGCTGGTATTTATTCATGTGGGGATTATTCACGTTTTTTATGTGGATAGGGACCTTCGGAAAAAGTTTCTGCCTCAGTTTTGTTTTTTTATCACTGTGGATATTGTTCTTCCTGCTGGCCACACGTTCGTGGACAGGCTCCGCTTTCATCGGCCATATTGCAGGCTGGGAGGGCATCATCTGCGGGTTGTCGGCCATTTACCTGGCCATGGCGGAGGTGCTGCACGAGTCGCTTGGGAAGAAAGTGCTGAAATATTAAAAGCGAAATGGCGAAATGCGAAATAAAAGATAAATTTCGCTTTTCGCTTTTACTGCAAGAGTCCCCGTCGTCAGAACCCGAACCCGAGTTTCAGTCCGAGGTTGAATACCGGGACCAGGACATTTTGTTCACTTTTAACCTGGGAATGGTCGGCGTTGTAATAGTGAAACTCATCCCTTTCACCATTATAATAACCGTCGAGATAATAGGTGTTTACCTTGATTTTCAGGCCGATACCGGTATAATAATCCACCACCACGGCTCCGTATTTTCTGAGGGTCCCGAACCTGAATGAAAACCCATATACTTTGCTGTATACATCGCCGTGAGGATAATTTTCGCTGCCTGAGTTTTGATTTGGCACCGAAGGTGAGAAGTAGGAGTCCAGGAATCGTTCATCCTTGAATTGCAGGAAAAACTCAAGATAAGATCCAGGCATTTTCGGAATGATTCTGTAGTATTTCGGGCCTGCCAGTACTGAGAAGCTTTCGGGATAATAGAATTTTGCAGCAAACGGATTACCGCTTGGGTTGCTTTTATTTCCAACAGGGAAGCCGTATCCAAGCTCAAGTTCCACCGACCACCTCCGGCTTATTTTTCTCTCATATGAGAATGCGATCTCGAATGAAAGCAGGCGGGCAAGGTTCATCTTAATAAAGTTCTTGTGCACCGAATCGGTTCCTCTTAGGATCTGCCTGTGGATAATGGGTTTCATGACCCTGCTCTTCCATTCTTTTTTATTGCCGGAAGAATTATAAGCGCCGTCGGGCATCAGGTAAACCCTGCTGTGAGCTACAGAAAAATGCGGAGATCTTGAATGCGCAATGACTATTTTATCGATATCGCCTGTCACCACCGAATCACGTTTCAGGATTAAGGTATCACTGCGGATGTTCATGATCTTACCCTTCAGGGTTTCAGCAGAATCAAGCAGGCTGTACCTGATAAAATCATGCTCCCTGACGATATAATGCCGGTATTTGATCGTGTCTTCAAAGATGATGATCTTTCGGAGCGAAGGGAGTTTGACAGGTCCTGCCGGCCCTTCCCCGTAATCTGACTGTGCGAAAACTGATGTGATCCGCAGTATAAAAAACGCTGATAAAAGTAATTTTACCCTCATTTGTGTGAATTTGAGATATAATACAAATGTATATAAAAATTTTTAAATAATAGTAAGGTTTACCTGGCGACCCAGACCACTCTTAAATATTCTGAAAAGAGTCGAGATCTGGACATCGAGCTTCCCAACCTCAAAAGTGATATAATGGCGGGTAAAAATTTGCTTGCAGCTTAGCTGTTTCAGCGATTATTTTACCACTCCCGGCGAATAGTTTTTTAGTAATTTCGGGCTTGGCCTATATTTGATTTTTTACTGTGAAGCAATGGAACATCGGGTTAATGGATACTGCCGGGATTACGCGATGAAATATTACTGTTTAGGTATAATTTTCTTCATTTTACCATTCAGCTTCCTGAGGGCTCAAACAACTGCTGCAGTTTCACCTGATTCAAGTTTCCTTAGACGTAAATCCATCCAGGCAGTGCGCATCAGCAAACCCCCGAAAATAGACGGGAAACTTGACGAGGCGTTCTGGAAGAACCTGCCGGTGGCGGGGGATTTCGTGGAATATGCACCGAGGAACGCGACTAAACCTCCGAGCAGGACCGAGGTCAGGTTTGCTTATGATGATATGGCGTTATACGTAGGCGCCATCATGTACGATGCGCATCCCGACAGCATATTCAAACAGCTTGGGAAAAGGGACCAGCTGGACCTTCTGGCCAACGATTACCTTTCGGTCGACATACTGCCGTATAACGACGAGATGAACATGTACGAGTTCAAGGTGAACCCGGCGGGGGTGCAGAACGATTGCAAATATTCGATGGTAGGACAGGATATTACCTGGGATGCGGTTTGGGAAAGCGCCACCAGCATCAATGATTCTTCATGGGTGCTTGAGATAAAATTTCCTTATTCGGCCCTGAGGTTCCCGAAGATAGAGAACCAGGTCTGGGGTATCAACATGTGGAGGAATTACTACCGCAAGCAGGAATATTCAACCTGGTCGTGGGTCAACAATAATTCACAGAACATATTCAAGTACTACGGCACACTTACGGGAATGAGCCATATCAAACCCCCTCTGAGGCTTTCGTTCGTACCTTATCTCTCATCGTATGTGCTGAACAACCCGGGAACAAAGGACTGGTCATATGAATTCCACGGAGGCATGGACCTGAGGTGGGGCATCAACGAAAGCTACACCCTCGACATGATGCTGATCCCCGATTTCGGGCAGGTCCAGGCCGACGACC
>CAIJYT010000174.1 GCA_903824935.1 uncultured Bacteroidales bacterium
CCGAACATTACAAACGGAATGATTTTAAGTGTAAAAGATAGCCTGGGAGGTAATCTGACCAATTTCACCATCAAGATATATTTGAGTGAAATAGCAGCTATAAATGACGATACTACCCATGTTTTTCGAAAATCCAGGACCAACGCAAACGGGATCTACAAACTTTACAATGTTCCCTCAAATACATATTACATTCTCGCCAAAGACAAACTGGCAGGTAAAACAATAGCTGGCAAAGCAACGATTAATCTGCCATTGAAAGGAATTGTTAAAAATTCAGTGGTTGTAGAATAATGCTCCTTTAAATATTTTAAAATCGAAACAAATCAGCATCCAACCTCGATTGCCGGATTATTGATCTGACAGTACCAATGGGGATTTCCTTTTTTGCTGCAGGCACAATGGCAGTATTAGAGCCTTTCCGATACTTTTTATGACTTCCTTTCTGGGAAACGAAAGAAAAACCATTAGCAAGCAGGATGTCAATAATTTGCTTCGATGACGGAAGCCTAGACACGGATGCGGGATTCGCCCACGAGGGTCTCTTTTATAGGCTGATAAGACTTGAGAGCCTCTCCATCCTCGAAGTAAAGTTCAAGTGCCTCGTTCAGATTGTCGACGGCTTCCTGAACCGAGGAGCCGAAGCTTGAAATGTCAACGTTCAGACATTGGGAAACATAGTGTTTACCCTCTTTATAAACGACGTATTTGATCGTTTTCATCAATAAAGAATCCATTTCTGCAAAGTTAAGTCAATTTCTACTTAATCCGCCTACCCGCCAAAAGTGATACGATCAATAAGTTTTTAATCCAATCCTCAAAAACCTTAAACAGCAATAACCTCCTGTAACAATTCCTCCCAACCTGCGTCATTTATACAATATTCCGCCAGACGGGGATGAAAATGGGTTTGCCCTAAATGATATCCGTAAACAAACTAAAACTTACTATATGAAATTTCCTGCAATCATTCTTATCTCTGTGATGTTACTCCCTGCAATGTTCCTTGGAGCGCAGAACCATTTGCCTGTGATAATAGCTAAATCCGAAACAGTCGATATAAGGGATGGGAATGAAATGAAAAAGAAATCCTGGACCATCACTCCCAAATTGCGGCCCGATGTGTATACTACGCAGAACAAGGATAAAAAGGTCACCTTTTATACCGATTGCGACTCGATCACGTTCAGGGTAAAGGCCGGACATTCATACGATTTCATAATACTCATGAATGGGAAGGATTCGGCATGGACCAGGATAGTATATCAGCCATCGTACCTCAACATCCTTAAACACGCAGCAAAATATAATACCAACGAACAAACGGATATCCCGAAGTTCACATACCAGTCGCCTGACACTCCAGATCTCAAGACTCTCCGCACCGGCTTTAAACTGGATTCTATTGCCGGGACTGGAAATGAAGTCTCAAAGATAATCAACCTCCTGCACTGGATACATTACCTCATCCCTCATGACGGGAACCATGGTAATCCCCCGGTGAATAATGCCATGAGCATGATCAGGGTGTGCAAAACCGATCACAGGGGGCTCAATTGCAGGGGTCTCGCAACAGTGCTGAATGAGTGTTACCTCTCACTAGGATTCAAATCGCGTTTTGTGACATGCATGCCAAAAGACTCGGTGTTTAACGATTGCCATGTGATCAACATGGTTTATTCAAAAGACCTGGGTAAATGGATCTGGATAGATCCTACCAATGATGCCTACGTGATGAACGAAAAAGGGGAACTCCTCAGTATAGCCGAAGTAAGGGAAAGGATTATCAGCGGCAAGACCCTGATACTGAACCCAGATGCCAATTGGAACCATCAAACGAGTACAACCAAAGAAGACTACCTGTACAATTACATGGCGAAAAACCTGTACAGGATCGAATGCCTGGTGTCAAGCGAATACGATTCCGAAACCCCGGCAACCGGCAAGAAGTTGTCTTACATCGAACTCCTGCCCCTGGATGCCTACAACCAGACCCCGCGCAGGAGTGTCAATAAATCCACGAAATCGGGGGTCACTTTTATCAATTACAAGACCAACAATCCAGATGTTTTCTGGGCTATGCCTGAGTAACAATACAAAAATGCCGGGGAAGATCAGTTCACCGACTTCAGGTTTTCCACCGCATCAGGTGCAAACTGGAGCACCGGCTTGATGGTATCGCAGTTTAGCAGGGTATCACACTGGCCGCAGGTATTGAAATTCTTCGATGAAGCGCAGGCCCTCATTCCGCATTCAGCCCAATGCCCGATCTTCTCACCCTCCACCCTGCATCCCGTGCAGTTGATCATTTCGGGGGTAATCCCGGGTGCATTGTACATCACTTTCCATTTCCCGGCGGTTTGCCGCCTCAGTTCATCGTCATTTGCCAGCGTGGCGATCCTGGCGTCGCAGGAAGCGCAATTCAGTCCGCAGCAGGAGATCAGTTTTTCCATATTCTGAGTTTTAGGTTGAGATCATCCGGGTAATAAACCAGAGGTGTTCTGATTAAAATCCCGTCAAAAATCGATTATCTAATATATTAAATAATCTTTTATCCAACATACATAATTGGATATTAAATCCGATCGTTTTAATTTTACAAGCCGGTATGCATATGAAAACAAAATTCCTGCATTTACTGTTAATCACGATCATTACCGGTTTGCCGTTAATGCTCTTTGCCCAGGCAGATTACTGGGCCGATCTCGTGTATTTCAGCGGCTGCCCGGTAAACCATATCCCCAAAGGAATAACCATCCCCGACCGGAGTATGAAAGCCCGGGCAGTGATGAATTCCATCATTGCGGGCTCGGGGTATGCCGAACTGAAACAAAAGTTCCCCGACAGCCTTGACGCTATCCTTGAGCGTCTATGCCAGGGAAATGTCATCCGCATTCAAAAGGAAAAGATCAATATCCTGTTCCCTGTGCTTACGGGCGAAAAACGTGAGCAGCTTAACGCAAGGGTGAAGTTGAAAATAAAAGATTGCCTCACAGGCATTGATTCGCTGGTCATCCCTTTAAGAAAAGAACTGAAAGACCACCCCCGACTGGTATTTCATTTTTTATGGTCGAGGGTCATAGACAATTGCTGGTGGGGGCTTTACAACCAGGAGTTCAATAGCAAAAAGGGCCCCCCGTCGATAGCCTGGATCATTTATCCCCCGCATCCATACCAGTGCGGGACCAATTTCGACCAGACGGCAAACAATTCACAGATCGCCATCTCATGGAGTTACAATATCTTCGACGAGTTCTTCACCCTGCCGTCAACCAAAGCGTTTTACAGCCTCGCAAAACATGATTCGTTGCCCGCAAAGGACAGGGATTTTTTTATGAAATACGGGCTGATGGACCAGGACAATTCATCCCTTTTGTTTACTTACCCGGCAGGCGGCCGGCTCGACAGTTTATGCGATTCGCTGAAATCAGCCTATACCCGCATGATCAAAGGCATGTTCAACTACCGTTCCCTGGGCGCTGAATTCGGGATTCCCGCCCCCGAGCTCTTCATCATCATGTCGCACGAGATTGCATACAACATCTTTCAGCAGCTTTCCGAACAAAAGAAAGACCTTTTCATTCCCATCCTCCGTGAAACCAATGCAGGGAGGAACTTTTCCTGGCTGTGTTCATTCCGAATGGAAAGAGACTGATCAGAACCGGAATTACAGCCCGGCAGGAGGAGCATCAGTTCACCTGCTGATGAGCTCAGCAGGTGAAAGCATGTCAATACGGGATCGTTTTAGCAACAGGCGGATCATAGGAGATATCAAGGTATCCAGGATTGCACTGTTTCCCAATCTTCAGCATGACCGACTGGTAGGGACTGAAGTCCACTTTAAGATTCAGTTCACGGCCGCTTACATTAAATGTCAGATCCCTGCGGAGGGTCCCCGGTGTTAATGACTGCCCATACTTCAGCGGAAGATGAAGGTCCATTGATCGCGGGTTGGCAATGAAAAAATAATACTCATCCCCATCCTTCCTGCACCAGAAATCAGGGAGGCTGTCGCCCTTCACCAGGGGCCTGATGCCTGTCTTACCCGGGAATTCGCTGCTTACGTTTTTCATGTCTGCAAGCTGGGCAAGAAGTTTGCCGAATTCAGGGGATTTATTCTTCCCGGGTTGTCGCGGTTGCTGCCTGAGGCAGACCTGCAGTCCCTTCCCCGCGAAGTTCACAATCGTTTTAAGGGCGTCGAGATCGATATATGAGGCATTAACATAAAGGACTGAAAACGCTTCATCCCCGCAAACCAGCTTGTTATCCTTCACGTAGGCATTCCCCAGGAAATTTCCGCTGATCCAGATGGGGTTATATCCCCTGAGTTCGGCAGGGGGCACTGTCCTTCTCATCTCATACTCCCCCCATGCCCAGGGCTGCTGAGTGTCGGGTTCTTTCATCATCCCGGCTTCCCAGCTATCCTCAACGGGCAGGTAAACCGCGACATCTGAAAAAGTGACTCCCTTTTTCAGATATCCGCAGACCTTCGCCATATAGCTGTTGAACGCAGGAATATCCTTTGCCAGGTTTCCCTTTCGCCCAACATGCACAGCGGCATAGAACATTATGGTGTCTATGCCCGCCGGGTTGAAAGGCATGCCATGCCAGATGACCTGGTTCACCCCGTTGGCAAAGAGCGCATCGGCAACCAGCTTAAGGTCGGCAACCTGTTCCTTCCCCCTGAGTCTGAAATCCATTTTCTTTTTCTCTGTGTCATACTTTGGAAACCCGTAGGTACAGGTGAAAGTTTCTGAAGAAACCTCCCTGTGAGAGGCGAGGCAGGCGGCCGAAGCTACAATCCTTGAATAGGGTGGTTCATATAGCATTGCTTCAGTCTCCGGGACATCCACCGAGGCATAGGCCGAGATAAGATCCACGGGGGCGCCTGCGCATTGTACGCGCGAAAATGCCCCCAGACTGTGGCATTCATCGTTGAAGGGCCTGTAGAACCTGTTCACCACGTAGTCCGATACCAGCTTCATATAATCATAGCGTTCGTCGCAGTTGGCTCTGGAATAAATGCTGTCCATGTAAGACTCGATGTCATACTGGTATGACTTTTTAAAGGCCTCGCCAAATCCCGTTGTCCAGATCCTCGTGGTCTCAACTTCCCAGGAATCGCAGAACAGTCCCGAAACAGGTCCCTTCAGCGCCGGGGACAGGGCGCTTCCCATCCTCTGCGCGTACCTGCCGAACGCCCCCTGGTCCATATGGTTGATGATATAACCTTTTTTGGGGTATTCCCAGGAAACCACTGCATACGTCCATTTAAGGCTGTCGTTCTTTTCATGCCAGGTCTGGGTGGCATCTTCCCTTTTTACCCTGGTATCTCCGAAAGGCCAGCCGGTACCGAAAGTAAAATCACAGCTCAGGCCAAGACTGTCGGCGTATTGCTTTGCATAAGCGACGATGGCAGACCAATCACTGCTGAGCCATTCCTGCCTGGGGAGGTAGTTGGTGTCGAGGGGTTCGCTGTAAAACCGTTTCCTGTTGAGCGGGTATACCCAGGCAACCTCCACACCCCCGAAGCCGTTTTTCTTCACCCAGTCGAGGTTAGATTTAACGTCTTCTTTCTTTATAACCCTCGCAAACCACCACCAGCGGGTCAGGGGTTTCGATGAAGTATAACGGGTCTTACCCTCCCCGGTCCCGGAGCAGCCGGCAGCCAGCAGTCCGCACAGCAGGACCGCCAGGAAAATATTCATGGATCTCATATAACAAATTTAGAAAGAAAACTGATCTTTTTACTGTGAGAGGACTGCTTCCACCGCCTGTTTGCTTTTATTACATTTGCAAGGCGTCAAACCGGCTGAATTGATCAGCCGTTCCTGCCGGTATGGATTTTTAAACCCTGGTGTATGAAAGCATTGAAAATGTCCCTGGTTGTTATGCTCCTCATTTCTTCAACGGTCCTTCGTGCCAAGGATTACAATGCTTCCCTTTTCGGGATAAGTTCCGATGGGATTACTCTGAATACCAAATCCATTCAGTATGCCATTGATTTTATTCATGATAACGGTGGGGGGACCCTTGTTTTTTATGTGGGACGATATGTTACCGGCAGCATATACCTGAAGTCTGAGGTGTCAATCAGGCTTTTGGAAGGGGCCATCCTTGTGGGTTCTTTGAATCCTCTTGATTATGAAAAGGTAAACGGGATCACCGCGATGATCTTTGCTGCCGCACAGCATGATATTTCCATCACCGGCAAAGGGGTCATAGACGGCCGCGGATACCTTGTCGCCTCCAACCTGGTTTCACTCATCCATAAAGGTGTTGTGAAAGACCCGCTGAAATACGACAGGCCCAGCGAGAGCATACGCCCAATGAATATTTACTTTAATAAATGCCGGAATATCCTGATCCGGGACATCACCCTGAAGGATCCTGCAAGCTGGAACCAGACCTATAACCAGTGCATTCACCTGAGAGTCGAGAACATCACTGTCGACAGCAAATCTTACTGGAATAATGACGGGATCGATATTGTCGACTGCGACAGTGTGAAAGTAACCAATTCTTACTTTGATGCAGCCGACGACGGGATATGCCTGAAATCTCATTCTGCCGAAGCCCTTTGCAGCAACGTCATCATCAGGGGGAACAGGATACGCACCAGCGCCAACGGGATTAAGTTCGGGACGGCATCTTACGGGGGATTCAGGAACGTAACCATCATAGGGAACCTGGTTTACGATACTTACCGCTCGGCTATAACCTTTGCTGCGGAGCGACATCGGTTTTATAATTGAGCTTTGCCGGAAGGATACTTAGACTATTTATGAACTTTATATTCTTAGTGAACCTGTTAACTTTCGCGGCTATTATTCTCTTTTC
>CAIJYT010000175.1 GCA_903824935.1 uncultured Bacteroidales bacterium
ACAATGACTTCCTTGGGAATGCCGGTCAGAAGGTCCCGGCCGTGAACTGCATAGTCGGGAGGAGGATTGTCAATATCGACCAGCGCAGCGCCTACCTCGATTTTAATCCTTTCGGCAGTACGTTCCCCAACATTGATATTATGTTGCTTACGCATGTATTCTTCAATATCGGAATTGAATTCATCCCCTGCAATCCTGATGGACTTACTGTTTACGATGCCACCTAAAGCAATGACAGCAATCTCGCTGGTGCCTCCCCCGATATCGATCACCATGTTGCCGATAGGCTCAAGAACGTCAATGCCGATACCGATAGCGGCAGCCATGGGTTCGTGTATAAGCCTGACTTCTTTAGCTCCTGCCTGTTCCGCAGAATCCTTTACAGCCCTTTCCTCTACTTCCGTGATCCCCGAAGGGATACAGATTACCATCTTCATCGCAGGGGGAAACCAGGATTTTCCGATCTCAATCATCTTGATCATCTCCCTGATCATATGTTCGGCAGCCTGGAAATCTGCAATAACTCCACCCCTGAGGGGTCGTATGGTTTTTATGTTTTCATGGGTTTTCCCATGCATCATCTGCGCCTTTTTCCCAACAGCGATTATCCTTCCTGAACTTCTTTCAATTGCAACAATTGATGGTTCATCAACCACCACTTTGTCGTTATAAATTATAACCGTATTGGCTGTACCGAGATCAATAGCAATTTCCTTAGTGAATAATCCCATTTTGTATTAATGTTTAAAGTGGCGAATACCTGTAAATACCATAGCCATGTCATGTTCATCGCAGAACTTCACCGTATCGGCATCGCGTATCGACCCCCCCGGCTGTATTACTGCTGTGATCCCTGCTTCATGAGCAATCTCCACCGAATCGGCAAAAGGAAAGAATGCATCAGAAGCCATCACAGAACCTTTCGGGTCAAACCCGAAAGTTTTTGCTTTTAAAATGGCTTGTTTCATTGCATCCACTCTCGATGTCTGCCCCATTCCGCAACCGATAAGCTGTTTATTCTTTGAGATAACTATAGTGTTTGATTTCAGGTGTTTAACTATTTTATTGGCAAAAAACAGTTCCGGGATCTCTGATTCAGAAGGTCTCTTTTTCGTGACATACTGAAAATCAGCTTCTGTCTCAGTTTTAAGGTCTCTGTCCTGTTCAAGGACTCCGTTCAGGACCGATTTAAACTGCCTGGAACTGAATAACAACGGATTTTGTTGCAAAATTATTCTATTTTTCTTTGATTTAAGGAGATCTAATGCTTTCTTTTCATATTCAGGCGCCAGCAGGATCTCAAAAAAAAGTTTGTTCAGCTCCTCTGCCGTTTCTAAATCAACCGGCCTGTTGGCGATCACAATGCCTCCATAGGCCGAAAGATTATCACATGCAAGGGCGTCTATATAAGCCTGCTTCAGAGTTTCCCTTACTGCCACGCCGCATGGATTGGTATGCTTGATGATGGCAACAGCCGGCTCTGAAAATTCCGCCATCAGGTTGATTGCGGCATCAATATCGACAAGGTTATTGTAAGAAAGCTCTTTCCCGTGAAGCTGCAGGAAATTTTCTGCCAGCGAACCATAAAACGAGGCCTTCTGATGGGGATTTTCACCATACCTCATAGTGCTGGAGAAAACCTGGCTTTGTTTGAAGGCGGGAATCTTTTCCCCGCGGTTGAAATAATTGAATATCTGGGTGTCATAGTGTGAGGAAACATTGAATGCCTGGGCAGCAAAATATCTTCTCTCTTCGGCGTTTGAAAAACCGTTCTTTTCTTCCAGCAGTTTCATCAACGGAGCGTAAAAATCAGCCGAAGGTATAACAACCACATGCCGGTAATTCTTCGCAGCAGCACGGATCAGCGAAATACCCCCAATGTCTATCTTTTCAATGATTTCTTCTTCATTATCAGTACTTGCAACAGTCTTTTCAAAAGGATAAAGGTCAACGATCACCAGGTCTATCGAGGGAATGTCGTGTTGTTCAACCTCCCTTACATCCGAAAGCTGGTCCCTTCTCCAAAGTATGCCGCCGAATACTTTCGGGTGAAGGGTTTTCACTCGCCCCCCGAGTATAGAAGGATAGGAGGTGACCTCTTCCACCGACGTTGCCGCAATACCTTTGCTGAGTAGGAAATCGTAAGTGCCACCGGTGGAGTAAATATGAACATTATGAGCCGCCAGATTCCTGGCTATTTCTTCAATCCCGTCTTTTGAAAAGACCGAGATCAGCGCTGATGTGATTTTTATTTGATCGATCATAGTGGATATTGTAACTCGCAACTGTTTTTATCGTCTAAAATCTATAGCTCAATTTCCTGCAATGTTAATGAATATCGGGGGATTTTACAAGATACAGAGCTTAGTATTTAAGGAATTACGTAACTTTATCGGCTGTGAAACGATTTCAGGCTTATCTTATTTTTTTAAGGCTTTTTAGAGAAAGCTATCTTTTTGCCATCCAGGCTATTGTTGTAAATAAGGTAAGGACCATCCTTTCACTGCTTGGGATTACCATCGGCATATTCTGTGTCATCTCGGTCTTTACTGTTTTCGACTCCATGGAAGCTGCCATCAGGAAAAGCATAGCTTCCCTGGGAAGCAATGTTCTCTACGTACAAAAATGGCCCTGGTCGATGGGCAGCGATTATCCCTGGTGGAAGTATTACCAAAGGCCTGAAGCAACCCTTGAAGACCAGAAGGAGATAGAGAAGCGCAGCAGCCTTACCGAATATTCTGCATTCTTCGCACAGGTCAATAAAACGGTTAAATACCGCAGCAATTATGTTGAAAATGTAGGGATCATGGGTGTTTCCAGTGATTTTGACAAAGTGTGGAAATTTGAGATCGGCAGCGGAAGGTATTTCTCCATAAACGAATCGGCTACAGGCAGGCCCATCGCACTTATTGGTGCGGATCTGGCTTCGGGACTGTTTCCGAACCAGGAAGCCATAGGGCAAAAAATAAAGATTTTCGGCAGGAATATTGAGGTCATAGGGGTAATGAAGAAAGAAGGGGAGGATTTTTTCGGTAACAGCAACGACAAAGTGATTTACATCCCTGTAAATTATTTCAAGACCCTTGTCAACCTCAAAGATATGGGCACTACTATCGCGGTGAAAGCCAAGCCCCTGGTCTCAAACGCAGAGCTTAAAGATGAGCTGACGGGAATAATGCGTTCTATCAGAAAAATAAAACCTTCGGCCGAAGATAATTTCGCTATCAATGAAACGGATATCATTGCAAAAGCTTTTGACGGAGTGTTCAGCGTCATTGCAATGGTTGGCTGGATTATCGGAGGGTTCTCCCTTCTTGTCGGCGGGTTCGGGATCGCCAATATCATGTTCGTGTCGGTTAAAGAAAGAACCAACATTATTGGCATACAAAAGGCCCTGGGAGCAAAGAACTATTTTATCTTGCTCCAGTTTCTGTTTGAAGCAGTTTTTCTTTCAATCATCGGGGGCATTGTGGGATTGCTTATCATCCTCATTATGACCCTCATCATCTCCTATACCACCAGCTTTCACCTGATACTTACCCAGGGAAATATATTGCTGGGCTTAGGTGTTTCGGGAATGATCGGCCTTATCTCGGGATTCATCCCTGCTTTTACAGCGTCAAGGCTGGATCCTGTCGAAGCCATGCGCACAAGTATGTGATCATCTCAGAAAGGCCAGAACTGGTTGTCGTTCCAGATTTTTTCCTTCAGTTCATTATCAATTTCATTGAGCACTTTCAGGTGACCTTTTTCCCAATCGGCAAGCCATTGATATAATGCCTTTTCATTGGGATCTTCTGTCAGTCCGGCCTGCTTTGAATAAACTTCGATGGCCCTCTTCTCAAAGTCAACAGCCGCGGAAATGGCAGCAGCTTCAAACCCTGCCGAAGAGATCTTCTTCTTCATCTCCTCGCTTAAAATGAGGTTCGCAAATTCTTCATGAGCCAGATCCAGGAGGTCGACATGGGCAAACTTATGTTCCTTTTCATAATGCATGAACTGCTCTGAAAGAAATTTCACATGCTTCGTTTCTTCGTCGGCCATGACGAGAAAGATGTGCTTTATATCAGGGTCACTGCTGTTTTCTGCAACCTTGACGTAAAAGGCATACCCTCTTCTTTCCATCAGGATCGCCATTTTCAGAATGTCGATAGCTTTCTGTGTTTCCATATCTCCTTGTTTATTTACTGCATAATTCAATTAATACTCCTTTTGTTGACTTCGGATGAAGGAACCCTATGTTCAGGCCCTCAGCCCCTTTTCTTGCCTGTTTGTCGATCAGCTCGATCCCGGTTTCCCTTGCCTCGTTCAATGCAATGTCGGCATTCTCAACAGCAAAGGCCAGGTGATGAACGCCTTCGCCCTTCTTCTCCAGGAACTTGCCTATCGGGCTTTCAGGATCGGTGCTTTCAAGCAATTCGATCTTTGTCTGGCCTATCATGAAAAAAGCAGTCTTTACTCTCTGCTCTTTCACCTCTTCAAGGGCATAACACTTTGTTTCAAGAAGCTTTTCGTAAAAAGGGATGCTTTCATCCAGGCTTTTTACAGCTATCCCAATGTGCTCAATGTGAGTTGGTTTCATGGTTTGTAATAAGTAATTTTGTTAATGAATTAACACTTTATTGGCAAAATTACAGGATTTTTGGAATTATAGAGAGCCATTTTGTCAGTTCCTTCCCAAAAAGCTTTCAAGCTTAAAATAAAATGCCTGAATATATCCCAATAACCCAGCCTCCAGGCCGTTTCCGGAATTCATCTCAGTATTTTTTTCAATGAGAAAATTAAAAATATTTTCAGGGATTGGTAAAATGGTATAATAATTGTTTTACTTTTGGACCGTTTTAGTCTATTGGTCGAATTTTGTTGTTAAAATACTAATAATATGATAAATAAAGAAGAAATAAGGGAATCCGTTTTAAAGGTTGCCCAGGAAATATTCTCCAGATACGGCTTTCACAAGACCACCATGGATGACATCGCCAAGGGGATGGGGAAGGGAAAAAGCTCAATTTATTATTACTTCAGCAGTAAAGAAGATATCTTCTCAGCAGTAGTCGAAAAAGAGCTGCTGGAACTCAGGTCAAAGATAGTGGAGTCGGTGGCCAGGGCCGAAAATCCCAAGGAAAAACTTAAAGCATACGTGAACGAGAGGATGCAGGGCCTCAGTAAGATGGTCAACCTGTTTAATGTGCTCAGAACTGAATTTATATCACAAAGGGAGTTTACGGACCGAATCCGTATGAAAACCGACGAAGAAGAGATCAGTATCATCAGGTGCATTCTTGATGAAGGTGTTTCGGGCGGGACCTTCCACCTCGAAGATACATATCTTACTTCCATTGCCATTGTAACAGCGCTCAAGGGGATGGAAGTCCCCCTGGTAATAGCCCGCAAGGAGGAAAATCATCTTGAGATGACGCTTGACCGTCTCCTGGATGTATTGTTTTACGGGATGCTTAAAAGATAATTCCCGTATTTAATTCTCAGAGAACATGAAAACAAAATTAAACTTCCTGTGGTTTTTGATGGTCCTGCCTGGCCTGTATGGGAATGCAGCCCTGGCCGAAAGGCCCGCGGGTGTGAGGAAACTTACATTCGACCAGGCCCTTGATCTCACTTACCAGAACAGCCATGTATTGAAACAGGTGTCTTACCTTCAGAAGCAGAAAGACCAGGAAAGGCTTGCCGCCAAAGGGTTGTTTTTCCCGACCATAGGGGTGACCGCCAGTGCCATCATGATGTCCGATCCGATCGAACTGGACCTCAACCCCATAAAGGATGCCATCACACCCTTGTATAAAACCCTGGGGAGTTATGGAAAATTCGGTGATGTCCCCGGGCTGACAGATGATATGGCGACCCAGGTCATCCGGCAGAAGCTCAATGCAGGCCTCGGCCAGATACAGAATGAGGATTGGAACCAGGTCATCCAGAAACAGCAGTTTGCCGTGGTTGCAGCAACCTTGCAGTGGCCGGTTTTCACAGGAGGCAAAATCCTTATCGCCAATAAATCGGCCGAGATACAGAAAAAAGATGTGCATGATGTCTCCCGCCAGAAGGAGGGGGAGCTGATGAGCGAACTGGTCGAAAGATATTACGGCCTTTGCCTGGCTTCTTCAGTGGTAAAGGTGAGGACGGAAGTCAGTATGGGCCTGCAGAGACATCTTGAAGATGCAGTTAAACTTCAAAACCAGGGAATAATTTCAAATGCCGACCTTCTCCAGGCAAGGGTATACAGCGCACAGGCAGGCAGGGAACTCAGCAAAGCAATACGTAATACATCTATTGTCACCCAGGCACTGATGAGTACCATGGCGCTTGAAGACAGTTCAATGGTGGAGCCGGTGTCGGCCTTGTTTTACCTCGATACCATCGAGTCTCAGACTTATTTCAGCAACCTGGCCCAAGCCACCAATCCTATCCTCAAACAGATAGAAACCAAAAAGCTTCTTGCCGAACAGAAATACAAGGCCGAGAAATCAGAGTTCTACCCTTCTGTCGCCCTGCAGGGGACCTACGATATCGTCAACAAGGACCTTTCTACCTATATCCCCGACTGGGAAGTTGGCATTGGCCTGAAATGGACCATCTTCGACGGGGTCAGCAGGATAGGCAAAGTCAAAGCCGCGTCCATGCAAACAAAGCAGGTTGAGGAATTCGGGTTGAAGGCCCAGGCTGATATCTCAACCAACATAAACAAACTGTATAATGAGCTGAACATGTACCGGGAGCAGCTTGCCGAACTTGAAACAGCTGCCACGTATGCAGAAGAATACCTCAGGTCAAGGGAAAAGGAATTCAGCGAGGAGACGGGCAATTCAACACAGGTCATTGACGCCAGGCTTGCCCTCGCCCAGGTAAGGACCGAGCGTTTGCAGGCAATGTACAATTACGATCTCACTCTTGCAAGATTACTTGAATACTCAGGCATAGCCGGTGATTTTCCGTCATATGCCAAAAGAAACTCTGTAAAATTTTAAAGTAATGAATAAAAAAGGAATAATATCAGCAATTGCAGGCATCGTGGTGCTCCTGTCACTGCTTACCTGGTCTGTTATTGTTATCAACCGGCCAAGGTCTGTTGAAGTACAGGGAGAAGTCGATGCAACCCAGGTGAAAGTCGCTTCAAAGATCGTCGGCCGCCTCGACAGCCTTCCGGTTCACAAAGGAGATGCGGTTAAACAAGGCCAGCTGCTTTTTACATTGAAAAGCCCTGAGATAGGAGCGAAGATGGACCAGGCAAATGCAGCCCTGCTCGGTGCAAGGGCACAAAATGAAAAGGCAATAACCGGTGCTGAGGCTGAAGATATTGAAGCTGCCAGGAATATGTATATGAAAGCCCTGGCTGCGTCCCAGCTTGCACTGAAAACATTTGACAGGATCAATAACCTGTATAAGGACGGGGTGGTTCCGGCCCAGAAAAAGGATGAGGCAGAAACACAGCTGAAAGCCGCCGAGGAAACTGCAAACGCAGCTAAAGAGATATGGAACAAGGCTAAGAAAGGTACCAGGATAGAAGACCGGGATGCTGCAAAAGCAATGGTTTCAAGGGCCGAGGGAGCTCTTGAAGAAGTGAGGTCCTACCTCAGTGAAACCAGTATTACGTCACCAATGGACGGGGAGGTGTCGGACATCGTTGCCGAATCCGGGGAACTGGTTTCTGCAGGTTACCCCGTTGTGACCATCGTTAACCTCAGCGATTGCTGGGTAACTTTCAACCTGCGCGAAGACCTCCTGGCTTCAATCCGCACAGGCAGTGTGTTCAATGCCAGGGTGCCTGCACTCGGTGATAAGGAAATCCGCCTGAAGATAACATATATACACCCTCTGGGTAATTATGCAACATGGAATGCCACAAAGACTTCGGGGGATTTCGATATGAAAACTTTTGAAGTCCATGCAAGGCCTGAACAGGCTGTAGAAGGACTGCGCCCTGGGATGAGCGTGCTCGTAAACTGGGAAGATGTGAAAAAACTGTCTGCAAGATGAAAAACAACCGGATTAACCGGTTTATTGATGTTGCCGGAAGGGAATTGACAAGAATGCTTTCCGACAGGGTGTATCTCTTTCTGGGACTTATCGCGCCATTTATTGGTTTCGGCATGATCGCATGGATCTTCTCTGCCAATGTCCCGAGGGAATTGCCAGTGGCTATCGTTGACCTGGACCATACTTCACTTTCGAGGCAGATCGCCAGGACGGTGGATGCAGCTTCCATTGCCAGGGTTGACAGGAGCTACACTGATCTTTTACAAGCATCAGAGGCCCTGGCTGAAGGAAAGGCCGACGCAGTGATCTGCATACCTGAAAATACTGAAAGAAATATACTCCGGGGGCAAAATGCTCCTGTTGCAGTATATCTCAATAATGCCTGGCTCATTAAAAGCGGGCTGCTGAAAAGCGGCATCCAGAAATCCCTGGGAAGCCTCTCGGCCGGATTAATGATCAGGGCTATGATGATGAATGGGGACAATGAGAAACAGGCTGTTTCAAAGATAATGGCTGTACGGTTAAGACCGGTATTACTATTCAATCCTTACACCAGCTACGAGTACTATCTTACACTTCTGCTCCTGCCGGTCTTACTTACAGTCTTCGTGCTTTTCGGCACCATTTATTCAGTGGGTTCCGAGCTGCAGTATGGCAGCGGTTTTGAATGGCTGGAAGCATCAGGCGGAAAGCTTTTCCCGGCAGTTACAGGGAAATTGCTTCCCCATACCCTGGTATTCAGCATCCAGGCAATAGCAATGAATATACTTTTTTTCAAAGTCCTGGGACTTCCACTGAACGGGCATCTGGGATTGATCATGGGTTCTGAGCTGCTGATGATACTGGCATACCAGTTCATGGCCATACTCTTTGTTTCAATAATGAAGAACATGAGGCTTGCCCTGTCCATAGCCAGTGCATATACCATGCTGGCAGTGACTTATGCGGGCCTGACATTCCCCTTATTCGGTATGCCTGCCATCGCCCAGGTCTTCAGCCGGATATTCCCTTTCTCATACTGGCTCGAACTTTTTGCAGGCCAGACCCTCAGGGGGGAGCCTGTCGCAAATGCATTGATACAGATGCTTTTTATCTCTGTGTTTATCCTTGCCGGCGCCCTGTTCACGCAAAGGCTGAAATATATAGTTTCAACCCTGAAATACCAGGGAAAAATCTGAGGGTATCATGAATAATCCTGCATATAAAAGTCTGTCGAACTTCTTTGGGATAATCATATCCGAAATCCGGGAATCCTTCATGGACGCTGGTACCGTGTTGATTTTTATCGTAGCTGTAATACTATACCCCATGCTGTATTCCATCGGCTATATCAATCAAACGATAAGGGATATCCCGGTGGCGGTCATTGACCAGGACCACACCTCATTAAGCAGGCAGTATACCAGGATGCTTGATGCAACCGAACAGCTAAGTGTTAGTTTCAGGCTTCAGAATGTAGCTCAGGCAGAACAACTGTTTTATGAAGGGAAGATACACGGGATAATTCTTATACCCGGGAACTTCGAAAAGGAAATCCTGGGCAGGAGGCAGGCCAACGTAACAGTATACTGCGATGCAGGAAAATTCTTCGTCTATAAACAGGTGTTTACGGCATCCACCTATGCGACTTCAACGTTAAATGCAGGGGCGGAAATCAAATCCCTCCTAGCACAGGGACGTTCATGGGATGAAGCGCTCAATCGCTATGAAGGCCTGAATGCAACTTTTTTTGACCTGTATAACCCCTCATCCGGATACTGCACTTTCATTGTGCCGGGCATACTGATCATCGTCATCCAGCAATCGCTCCTGGTAGGGATAGGATTGCTTTTCGGAAAACACAAGGAACGCCGTCAATTTCTTCCGGTTGCCAAAGAGGTTCAAACATGGAAGGATTCAATTGCACAGGTCCTGGGAAAAGCCACTTCCTATGTGCTTATTTACCTTGTGACCACCCTTGTAACCCTGGTGCTTTTGTACCACTGGCTGTCGTTTCCCGAAAGGGGAAGTTTCTGGCAGGTTTACATGATGCTGGTGCCCTTCCTTTTTGCTGTTTCTTTTATGGGGATTGCATTATCATCGTGGTTCAGCAAAAGGGTGCATGCGCTGATGTTCATAGTATTCATTTCCCCTGTGGTATTTTTTCTTACAGGAGTAGCCTGGCCTCTCGAATCATTGCCCCCGGTGCTGAAAGTACTGGCCTGGATTTTCCCCACCACTCCCATGGTGCCTGCATTTATCAAGTTAAGACTGATAGGAGGGGGGATAAGTTCGGTTTCCTATGAATTGACAGTAATAACAATACAGATGGCGGTGTATTTCATTCTTGCCGTGGTTTCATACAGCCTGGCCATTAAAGCTTACAGCAAACGGCTGGCTGCTGAAACGTTATAAAAATTTAAAGACACGGGATCGAAATGGTTTTTGGTTAATACTTCGTTCTTTTATACCGGGATCCCGTGTCTTTCTTTTTATTTTAAAAAGTAATTCGGTTTGTAGTTTGAAGGTGAATAAATATGGATGGAAGCTGCCCTTTGGTCCGAATGATTGAAAATCTCGTGCAGTATCATGTTTCCTTCCTTGTAAGCGATTCCCCCGGCTGGTAAAATGCTGCGGCTCAAAAATTCAGGCGGGGTATCGAGCTTAAACACATTTTCGGTAACCTCACTCTGCATGATCCTCACGAGGCAGCCATTAGAAGGATGGTCATGAACCGGGCATCCCTGCTTTACCTCCCAGCAAAGTACAAGAAGTTCCATAAGATCATTTTTCTTGACAAGGTTCCGTGAATAATGATCCGGGCTGTACTTTTCATAAGCCTTCCAGTCGTCCCCGTCATAAGCCGACAATACAGGGCCAAGGTCCTTCAGTTTCTTTCCGCTTCGCAGAGCAGTGTCAATGGCGTTGAATAATTCTTCTATCGTCTTCATACCGTAAGGGATTCAGGGCAAAATTAAAGTTTATTCCCAACACCTAAACTGCTATATTTGAACATGAAAGATGAAATATAACAGGTTTTCATTTATTTTCCGGATTTTTGCAGAAAGGCCTCCGCGGCATATGATTGCCGCGGAGGCCTTTGGTGGAGTATAGGGGAGTCGAACCCCTGACCTTTAGACTGCCAGTCTAACGCTCTAGCCAACTGAGCTAATACCCCATGGGGCTGCAAAAGTATAAAATTTTTAATTTGCAGCGACATTCTAATACAAGCTTGCATGAAACGATTGTTTGCAGCAGTGAAGATTGAACCGGGTACGGCATTCATGAAGACCTTCCGTGAGCTTAGAACGAGGCTCAGTTCCGAGAAAATCAAATGGGTAGAAGAATATAATATCCATATCACGGTTAAATTTTTCGGAGAGACGGACGAAAGCCTGATCCGGGGAATCTCGGGCAGCCTTGGCAGTATAGTGTTAAACACAAATGGATTTGATCTCCGCCTATCAGGAATCGGTATTTTCGGAAGCAGGTATGACCCCAGGGTGGTATGGGCAGGAATTGAGCCCCCCGAGCCACTTGCTTCCTTCATGAGGTCAGTTCAGAAGGAAATGGAACAATATGGTTTTGAATCAGACAGGCAGAACATAGTTCCTCACCTTACCCTGGGAAGGATAACGTTTCTTAAGGATAAGCAGTTATTCCGAAATGTGATAGATGAAAACCGTGAACTGCAGTCTGAGCCTGTAAAAGTGAGTGAATGCATTTTATTTGAAAGCATACTGCGCAGGGAAGGGCCGCAGTATCTTGCCCTTGGTAAATTCCCTTTCAGAAATTAAAAACGGCCGGTTATGATCAATAGCCGGCCGCAAAAACCTGATGGGCAATGTCACTGAGTTTTTTCGGTGTTATTTTTTTCCTTGAAACGGTTTGCAACGATGTAATAGATCATTAATGCAATACCGCCGAAAAGACAGATCATGGAAAAGAAAGCGGCTTCCTCTTCCATGGCAGTGGAACTTGAAATGATTTTTCCGACAATAATCCCAAGTCCTATACCAATGAATATCATTCCCCATTTAAGGGATCCGAGAACGTTGCCTTTGGTGTCGAGGTTGGAGGCATTTCCTCCTGTTCTTATCAGTGCCATCCGTTCTTTATGTCGGACACCGATGTAAACTATGCCAAATACCATGGCAAAGACTGAGATCGGGACAATAACTTCTGCATTCATATCCGTGTTTTTTGGGTTTTGTGTGTATTCTGCCCTTTATGACGCAGTAGTTAATGATAAGTTACAAATGAAGATCAGCGGACTATGAATTTTGAAGTGAAGGATCCGTTCTCGTTGAACAGGTTAAGGAACATCATCCCCTTTGGGAACCTTGAAACGTCGATCTCAAGAATAAAATCCCCACCCGGCCATTCGGGGCTTGCATTATACAGGGTTTTTCCAAGCTGGTCTATGACGGTTATTTCGAAATGGCTCTCCTGTCCTTTGCTCTTAATATATAAGGTTCCTGAAACGGGATTAGGCGACAAGGTGATCAGGGAACCGAAATTATTGTTCTGGATTCCGATGCAGTTCTTCACAATTACCTGTTTTATTGAAGCCTGGCCGTTTCCGCATGAGTTAATACCGAAAGCCGTTACCGGACCAGTTTGGGCTTTGTTTCCGAATTGAACACTGATATGGTTAGTGTGTTGTCCCGAATTTATGATCGCACCCTGCGGCAGAGTCCATCCATAGGAACTGGCATAAGGAACAGGTGATGTGAAGTACTCATAACTGTTGCTTCCTCTGCATACGGTATCTGCTCCATGAATAATTCCCGATGTCCCTGGCAATGAATCAACTCCAACAGATTTGACCAGCAGGGGACCTGTTCCGCATCCGTTTTTCCCCGAAACACTTATATCCCCCGCTGAGATTCCCCATTTAACCATTACCGAAGCCGTTCCTGCCCCGCTCAGTATTGTTGCATCCGCGGGAACGGTCCATACATAGGATGAGGCGTTGAGAATAGAATCAGCCTGGTAGCTTCCTGTATCCGACTGGCAAATCAAAGACGGCCCGTGAATTGCCGAAGTGGCATCCGGTGCAGGCATTACATTGACTGCCAGAACGCTGGGAACACTGGTCCCGCATTTATTTGCTATGATTACCGATACCGTTCCTGAATTATTTCCCCATTTTAAATCTATCAAATGGGTATTCTGACCCGACTCTATCGTCGTCCCGGCAGGGACTGTCCAGGAATAGGAAGTCGCATCCTCAACTTCAGCGACAGAATATATGTAAGCCGAATCCCCGCACACTTCAGATGGGCCCATAATGGAGGAAGGCGGCAGGGGAATGGTTTCCACGTATACCATGATGCTGTCGGACACGCTCTGTGTCTGGTCGGTAACAATGACAGTATACATGGTGCTGATAAGTGGTGTCGCAACAGGGTTCTGGATGGCGGGGTTGGATAAAGTGGCACCAGGGTACCAGAAATAGGTGAACGGGCCTGTGCCCCCAGTTAAGGATACCGAAAGCTGGGTGTACTGTCCCTGGCAGATCGTATCAGGCGATGCATGGGCTTTTACGATAAACAACAGATTCACCTTCTGCCCGAAAAGCTGAATCGAAAGAACGAACAGAAATATAGTAAAACTCGAATATTTAATCAGCTGCCTGAACAATTTCAAGGGGTTTCGATCAATACAAAAATACAAAAAACACACTGAGTTCCAACAGGTTTTGTATCTTTACAAGATAAATTAAGTAACGGGAACTGAGGGGAATATAAATTTTGAAGCCGGCCTTGTAACCTGCTGCCGGCTTAAACGTCTAAACTACACATGAAATACCAGGACGACAATTTCTATATTGAGAAGGTCTTGAATGGTGATTCTTCCGCTTACGCTACACTGGTTGCTAAACATAAGAACCTGGTATTTTCGATCGCTCTTAAAGTTCTGAATAATCGTGAGGATGCTGAAGAGATAGCTCAGGATGCTTTTGTAAAAGCTTTTCATTCGCTGAGGTCATTCGAGAGAAAATCAAAATTCTCGACATGGCTTTACCGTATAGTTTACAACGCAGCCATTTCCCGTACCAGAAAAAGGGTGCTGGAGACGATCCCGATGGACAATTATGTGATCCATAATTATTCAGAGGAATCCCTGAGGCCCGGAGTTGACGAGGTTGATGCGAATGAACAGCAGGTGTTGCTTAACAAAGCAATGAAAAACCTTTCGGATGAGGATAACCTTCTGATCACCTTGTTTTACCACGGCAACAACTCTATTGAAGAAATCAGCAGTATCACGGGATTATCGGCTTCAAATGTCAAAGTAAGGCTTCACCGGATCAGAAAAAAACTTTACGATGACATAAGCATGATGATGGCTGGACGAATGAATTAAGGCAGTTTAAACACACGGATATGGATATGGATGATGTGATTAAAGATGATTTCCTTGCCGGACTTATCAAAAAAGTCCCCCTGGAAAGTCCGTCGGATGATTTTGTGGATAAAGTAATGGCGGGGATTGAAACAATTCCTGTTCCGGTTGTTGAAAAACAGCCTTATTTCTACTGGATGAGATCTTCGCTTCCCTACCTGGGTGCCGCGATGATAGTAATTCTTATACTTATTTCTTCTGACATCCCTTATCTGAATTTCATTGGAGGCAAAGTATATTTTTCTTCTTTCTTTCTGAAGATTTTCCAGCCGTTCCTGAATTCAATGAAAACCCTGCTGTCGTCCAGGTTTATCACATATTCTCTGCTGATAGGAGTCTCGGCCGGTTTTCTGTTCATTATCGACAAGTTGTTCTCACGAAGGTTCTCTGCATGATATCGCTGAACCGATGATTCCCGGCCAGATACTGAAAGCCCTCTCGGTATACTTTGGAGATCATCGGCAAACTGACTTCAACCTTCTTTCGGCAAAACCCCTGGGCGGAGGATCAATAAACACGGTATTCCAGATCCGAACTTCAGCCGGGACGTTTTGCCTTAAATACAACCGCAGCGATGCTTTTCCTAAAATGTTCGAGACCGAAGCCAGGGGGCTCAAACTCCTCGCATCTGCCGCCACTATTAGGGTCCCTGAACCTGTTTATGTTGACAGCCTTCAGGATTATTCCTTCGTCCTCCTGGAATATATTGATGCAGCTCCCATGATTAAGGGGTTTTTCGGGGATTTCGGGAGGAGCCTTGCCCGCCTGCACAGGTCATGCAATGAACTGTATGGCCTTGACTATAATAATTACATGGGATCGCTTCTCCAAAACAACTGCTACCATTCCCGATGGGTTGAATTCTTTGTGGAAGAAAGGATCGACAAACAGGTAAAGCTTGCCCTTAAAAACGGTTTGCTGGATGCATCCACAGAAAAGCTCTTTGAAAAATTATATGTCACTTTGGATGAGATCCTCCCTGAAGAACCTCCCTGCCTGGTTCACGGCGACCTGTGGAGCGGGAATTTCATCGTATCGGAGGAAGGAAAAGCCTGCCTTATCGATCCGGCAGTATACTACGGCAACAGGGAAGTTGACCTTGCTATGTCAACTTTATTCGGGGGATTCAGCCCCGAATTCTATTCATCCTATAATGAAGAATATCCTTTGACAAAGGGATGGAAAGAAAGGCTTGAAATCTATAATCTTTATCCGCTGCTAATCCATTTGAACCTTTTCGGGAACAGCTACCTGGGATCTATCCTAAGTGTTCTGGGAAGATTCTGAACGCTCCTTATAAAGCTCTCTGAAACTCTTAGGCGCGATCTTTGGAAGAGTCCTCCTGGGGCCCCATAGTTTTTTACCAAACCTGCTGATCATTCGGTTTTTCAGTTTGCTGCCAGGTTTTTCAAGCATCCATCTTTTCATCATGACCATTTTCCAGCCTGAGTTCACCTTTCTCCAAAAGAAAGAGATATATTTTTTTGAAACAGCTTCGGCGCGGTTATGCAGCAGAAGTTCATGCAACGGTATCTTGACAGGGCATACTTCAGTGCATTTTCCGCAGAGGCTGGAAGCGAAGCTCAGGTGGTGGTAATCCTTAAATCCTTTAAAATGAGGCGATATGACAGATCCTATCGGGCCTGAATAAGTTGCACCGTAGGTATATCCTCCTATGCTTTTATACACAGGGCAACCGTTAAGGCATGCCCCGCAACGGATACATGATAAAGCCTTTCTCTGTTCCTTAAGTTTTAAAACGTCGGTGCGGTGGTTGTCAAGCAATATAACATACATCTCGTCAGGACCGTCAACCTCCCACTCGGTCCTGGGACCAAGCAGGATATTGTTATATACCGTGATATGCTGTCCGGTGCCGTGATGAGCGAGCAGGGGAAGGAAAAGATCAAGGTCGTCCATCGAAGGAATGATCTTTTCAATACCTACAACAGCAATATGAATCCTTGGGAATGCGATGGAAAGTAAGCCGTTGCCTTCATTTTCGGTAAGCACCAGGGCCCCCATGTCGGCAATAAGAAAGTTCCCCCCGGTAATGCCAACGTCGGCACGGATAAATTCCTTTCTCAACTGGTCCCTAACGAAGAGCGTGATCTCTTCGGGTTTGCTGTTCTCGGGAAGCCCGAATTTCTCATGAAAGAGTTTTGCAACATCCTCCTTTGACTTATGCATTGCCGGCGTGACAATATGATAGGGTTTTTCGCCGGCAATCTGCACTATGAATTCACCAAGGTCCGTCTCAAATACCTCACGTTTATGCTTTTCCAGGAATTCGTTGAGCTCTATCTCCTCCGAGATCATCGATTTTTGCTTTACAATGACCTGGGCTTTAGCCTTTTTAATAATGTTTAAGATCTCTTTCTGCGCTTCCTTCTCCCCGGTAGCCCAAATTACTTTGCCACCCCTGCGTTCAAAATTGTTCTCAAACTCTACAAGATATTTATCGAGGTTGTTTATAACTTTGTGCTTGATATTGGCAGCCCTGCGCTTGGCCAGCTCAAGATTCTGAAACTGGTTCAGGCCGCGGGCAACTGCAGCATCATACCTTCCAATGTTAAAATTCAGCCTGCGCCTTTGTTCCTTGTCAAAAGACCGCCTGCCTGCATCCTCAATAAATTTGTGATGTGCCTGGTTCATTCAAAAGCTCTATAAGATTTGTGATATTTTTTCCACTCTTCTTTTATGCCTTCCTCCTTCAAAATCAGTACTTAAAAAAATCTTCAGGAAACTGAGAGCCTCATTCCTGCTGATAAACCTTGCAGGCAATGAAATAACGTTTGCATCATTATGTATACGTGCCAGCTTTGTGATCTCTTCATTCCAGCAAACAGCAGCCCTTACACCAGGGTACTTGTTTGCAACCATGGCAACACCGTTCCCGCTCCCGCAAATGATCACCCCCTTTTCAATTTCATTCCTGTTCACTGCATCACCTAAAGGATGTATCGAATCGGGATAATCCATACTATCTTCAGAATGAGTGCCGAAATCGGTTATTGTATAATTTTGCAAAGTGAGATATTCTTTCAGAAATTCTTTAAACTGATATCCTGCATGATCAGATCCTATCGCAATTTTCTTTAAAGAATCAGGCATTGTTAATTGTTTTTTTACAAAAGTAATCATAATGAAATCATAATGAAGTAAAAGCGAAAATTATGTAAAATTATCTGCCTTAGAATCAAAATTTTAAACTTTGCACATTCTGTTGTTAACAACAGTTTAATTTTGTTTCAAACTTTTAGGAAAAACACTGAATTTTATCATCTGCCCCGTTTTCCGGTTAATAACTAAAACTTAGCAGGATATTATCAAATAGAATAAACAAGATCTGATGTTGTTTTTATAATAATTTTATACACATTGAAAATAACTGACAACTGTTGAAAACCAAAATAACAGATTGTAATACAATAAACTATAATTAAGAATGTTTAATTAAGAATGTTAATTACCTGTTGATTTCCAGAAATCCTAATTTTTATACAGTTTTTAATC
>CAIJYT010000176.1 GCA_903824935.1 uncultured Bacteroidales bacterium
GTCTCCCCGACAGGATTCGAACCTGTGACCCATTGATTAAGAGTCAATTGCTCTACCAGCTGAGCTACGGAGAGGTTTGGGGGTGCAAAGATAGAAATTTTTGATGGAATGTTAAATGGATTAGGGGAAATATTTCAAATCAGGGGTTTTTCCGTATTTTTGATCTCGTTCTGAATTACTGATAGCCGGGTGATAGATGGCTTGATGCGATGAAATGTCAAAACTTCAGAGCGACGGACAAATTTGAGTAAAGGTAATCGAAAGAAGGCCAATGAGCAAAAAGCAGGAATTTAAATCGGCTATGAATGTGATGGACGGGATTGAACAACCAGCCCAGGTCAACGCTGATGCGGTAAGCAAGCTCAAAGCAAAACGTCCGCTGGCAATGAGCACCACTGAATTTGTCGATGGTATCAGGGCCGGCAACCGTACAATCCTCAGCAAGGCCATTACCATGATAGAAAGTGCGTTGCATGCTCATCAGCAGAAAGCACAGGAAATCATCAATGCCTGCCTGCCTCACTCGGGAAAATCAATACGGATCGGGATCACCGGAGTTCCGGGTGTTGGAAAAAGCACTTTCATTGAAGCCCTGGGCCTGCATCTTACCGGTAAAGACCACCAGGTTGCGGTTCTTGCCATTGACCCCAGCAGCACGCGTTCCAAAGGCAGCATCCTCGGCGACAAGACCAGGATGGAACAACTGTCAGTTGACTCCAGGGCATATATACGGCCGTCCCCATCGGCAGGGTCGCTGGGAGGTGTTGCACGCAAGACCCGGGAGACCATCATCCTCTGCGAAGCTGCAGGTTTCGATGTGATCATGGTGGAAACTGTCGGAGTCGGGCAGTCTGAAACGACTGTGAGATCCATGGTCGATTTCTTTCTTCTACTGATGCTTGCCGGTGCAGGCGATGAACTCCAGGGGATGAAACGTGGTATCATGGAAATGGCAGATGCCATTATCATCAACAAGGCCGATGGGGATAACATCAACAAAGCCCGGGCTGCCAGGATAGAATATAAAAACGCCCTTCATCTTTATCCCCCTCCCGAAAGTGGCTG
The DNA here is from genome assembly GCA_903824935.1 of uncultured Bacteroidales bacterium. Lineage (GTDB taxonomy): Bacteria > Bacteroidota > Bacteroidia > Bacteroidales > FEN-979 > CAIRDP01. The sequence goes on from CAIJYT010000176.1 coordinate 1,066, forward strand.
GATCCCTGTCGTCGATGTATGTTCGGCCAGAACAGGAACTGGCATTGAAACCACCTGGGACTATGTCATGGATTTCACAGAAAAAACCAAATCAAGCGGATTTTTCGAGGAACAGCGAAAACAACAATTCAGGCAGGTGCTTACCGAAACCATAGACCAGGCGCTGAAGCGTGACTTCTATAACCGAAAGGACATCTCGCACGCCCTTGCCCGGTATGAAAAAGAAGTGCTTGCCGGAAACCTCAGTCCGTATACTGCTGCAGCAATGCTACTAACAATAAGTAGCGAAGTAGTGAGATAGCGAAGTAGCGAAATTATTATCAGCGTGGTGAGTATGCGAGCGAATCGCTACGTTCTGAGAAACGGCGCTATCTTCCAGTACAATTCCGACGGATTGAACGGCTTGATGATATACCCGCTCATGCCATATGTATATATCTTCTCGCGGTCTTCGATGAAAGCTGAAGCCGTAAGCGCGATAATGGGCAGGTCCTTATTCGGGTTGTTTTCCATTTTCCTGATCTCCAGGGTGGCGTCATACCCGTTCATTTCGGGCATATGCAGGTCCATAAGGATAAGATCATAAACATTATTCCTTGCCTTTTCAACTGCTATTTTGCCATTCTCTGCCACATCTACAGTCACCTCCCACTTCATTAAAAATTTGGTGACTATCTTCTGATTCACAAGATTATCTTCAACCACCATGACCCTCAGCCCTGCAAGGCTGTGGAAGGTCGATTTCATCAGCATATCTTCTTCAAGATGATCTTTTTCACTGCGGATGAACGGCATGGTAACAGAAAAAATACTCCCCTTCCCCACCTCACTTTTTACTTCTATCGAACCTCCCTGGAGTTCCACAAGCTTCTGTGTGATAGCCAGTCCAAGACCCGTGCCGCCGTACTTCCTGGTGGTTGACGACGAAGCCTGGGTAAAACTCTCAAAAACAAAATTCAACTTGTCTTCAGGTATTCCAATACCAGTGTCAGAAACACGTATCACGAGTTTAATCTCCTTCCCGTTTTCGGATAGGAGATCGGTTTCTACCAGGACCTTCCCGTGGTCAGTGAATTTAATGGCATTGCCTACAAGGTTGATAAGGATCTGCGAAAGCCGGGCCGAATCGCCTACTATAACGTCGGGGACTTCCTGAGAGACTTTGAATTCAAGTGCGATCTCCTTCTGGGTTGCCTGGTAATCGAAACTCTGGAGAATCCCGTTCATCAGTTTCCTGATCTCAAACTCTATCGCTTCAAATTCGATCTTCCCCGCATCGATCTTTGAGAAATCCAGAATGTCGTTGATCAGGTGCAGCAGGTTTTCGGCCGAAAATTCAAGAATGTCAATGTCCTCTTTCTGGTCAGGCCTCGGGTTCTCCTCCTTCAGCAGTTTGGCTGTGTTTACAATAGCATTGAGAGGTGTGCGGATCTCGTGGCTCATGGTCGACAGGAAAAGCTGCTTTGCGCGGGCCGCTTCCCTTGCCTCATCGCGGGCGAGTTTCATCTCTTCCTCCGCCTCTTTACGTTTCTGGACTTCCTCTTCAAGGATTATCCTCTGTTTGTAAAGGTTGACGAACAATGTGACTTTACCGATGAACAGGTCGGGGATGAGGGGTTTGGTGATAAAATCCACGGCCCCTGTCTTTATGCCCTTGGTACGGTAATAATTCTCGTTGTAGATTGCAGTGATATAAATGATGGGCAGTAAAAGATTTGTTTTATCCTCACGGATGATCTCCACGGTTTCAAAACCATCCATTCCCGGCATCTGAACATCCATCAGGACAAGGGCAAACTCGTGATTCTTCGTGTGTTCAATGGCCTCCTTCCCTGATTTGGCCCGTATCAGTTCAACATCCAGGTCTGACAGGACTTCCTCAATGACCAGGATATTACTGATATTATCATCGACGATGAGAATTTTCGGTCTGAGGCTCATAGGCTATGATTTCAAAATGTTTATTACAATGTGTTCAGAAAAGCTGCAATCTCCTCGAGTGACAGTATATGGTCCACCGTGCAGGACTGTATCGCGGCCCTTGGCATGGAATCCACTTCGGCTGTTTCAGGGTCCTGCACTATGGCCATACCGCCGAGTTCTTTAACTTTTTTCAGGCCCTGGCTTCCGTCATTATTGGCTCCCGTGAGAATAATACCGATCAGCTGGTCACGGTAAGCCTCGGCAGCAGTCTCAAACAGCACATCGATGGAAGGCCTGGCATAATTCACCCGCTCATCCACAGTGAAAGTGAAAGTCTGGTCCGATTCAATGAGGAGATGGTAATTCGGCGGGGCCACATATGCATATCCCGGCTGCGGCTGTTCCTTTTCATCGGCTTCTTTTACCTTAAGGCATTTCAGGTCATTCAGGATGTGAATAAGATAATTCTCGGAATCGGCGCTGATGTGCTGGACAATGATCACGGGGATGCTGAAATTCTTACCCAGGTTTTTAATGAGGGTTTTCAATGCATTCAAACCGCCGGCAGAAGAACCAACAACAATCGCTTTATATTTCTTTGCAGGCGTCATACGTGGTACTTTTTAATATATATCCTTTCATTCTTGACCAGGCTTTCAAAATTATGGTTAAATCCGGAAAACTGCATGCTTTCTTTGGACCCCAGGCAAAGAACGCCTCCGCCTGTAAGGGAATCAGAAAACAAGCCTACCACTTTATCCTGGAGGTTGCGGTCGAAATAGATCAGCACATTCCTGCACACCACCATATGCACCTCGGCAAAGACCGAATCGGTAACAAGGTTGTGAGTTGCAAAAACGATATTCTTTTTAAACGTGTCAAGAATTTTTGCCGATTCGTAATTAGCCGTATAATAATCAGAAAAAGCCGATTTGCCACCAGCTTTCTGGTAATTCAGCGTGAACTCTTTCATGCGGTTTATCGGGTAAATCCCCTCCCTGGCCTGTTTGATGATCACCGGGTTGAAATCGGTGGCATAGATCTGGGTCCTGTTATACAGGCCTTCCTCCCTTAGCAGGATAGCCATGGAGTAAACTTCTTCACCGCTTGAACAGCCGGCATGCCAGATCTTGATAAAGGGGTAGGTCTTGAGCACCGGCACCACCTGCTCACGCACCGCCTTGTAAAATGAAGGATCGCGGAACATCTCGGTCACGTTGATCGATAAGTCCATCAGAAGCTGGTCCACAAACTTATGATTGATGAGCACCTCGTGGATCATATCCGAAATGTTTGCCATTCCCGAAAGGTTCAGGCGGTTGATTACCCGGCGCTTTATGTGAGCCTGCGAGTAATTACGGAAATCATAGCCATACTTTTCATAAATGGCCTGGATCAGCAGCCTGATCTCGATAACCTGGTTCTCCAGCAGATCGTCCTGGGACTTCTTCATAACCTCATTTATACAACCATACCCTTAACAAAGATAAGAGCTTTTGACTGTCAACCGGCTTTGCAAGATAATCATTTGCCCCGGCTTCAATGCAATGATCCCTGTCCTCCTTCATCGCTTTTGCAGTAAGCGCAAGTATCGGAAGGTTTTCATACTTTTTCATTTTCCTGATAAGACCTATGGCTTCATAGCCGTCCATCTCGGGCATCATAATATCCATCAGCACCAGGTTTACCTCGGGATGTGATTTCAGCCTGTCAATGCCCTGGCGACCGTTTCCCGCAGAAATGACTTTCAACCCGCGTTCTTCAAGAACCGCAGTAATAGCAAAAACATTCCGCGAATCATCATCAACAACAAGGATTGTACGGTCGTGGAACACATCTTCCTGGCTGTAAAGCATCCTGATCATATCCTGCTTTTCCTTGGGCAGGTTGGCTTCAACCCTGTGCAGGAAGAGCGAAGTTTCGGCAAGAAGGCGTTCGGGAGACCTCACCCCTTTGATGATAATACTGTCGGCATATTTCTGCAGTCGTTCCTCCTCCTCGCGTGTAAGTTCGCTTCCGGTATAAATAATGATAGGCAGGTTTGCAAGTTTATTGTTGGCCCTGATCTTTTCGATGAGATCATAACCGCTCATGTCGGCGAGCCCGAGGTCAAGTATCATGCAGTCGAAATTCTCTTTGTCGAGCAAACGGTATGCTTCTGCACCCCCCGAGACAGATGTCGTTGTTACATCCCCGTTCCCGATCAGGGCCACGATGCTCTTACGGGTATCAAGATCGTCATCCACCACTAAAAGTTTTTTCATTGGCTTGCTGATGACATCCTCGATTCGACTGAAAGCTTCCCGGAGTTTATCCACACTTACCGGTTTGGTAAGGTAACCGATGGCCCCCATCTGCAACGCATCCTTTGACTTATCCAGGGCCGAAATAAAATGCACCGGTATATGCCTTGTCTTGGAATCCAGGTGCAGCCTTTCCATGACCTCCCATCCGTTGATTCCAGGGAGCCCGATATCCAGGATAATAGCACTGGGTATATGGAGGTCGGCAAGGTACAATCCGCTTTCACCATCCATAGCTACAAGGCATTTATACCCTTTGTCTTCGGCAAAGTCGAACAGTATTTTCGAAAACGAAGGGTCATCCTCAATAATCAGTAAAACCTTATCCCCTTTTTGCAGGCTGTCCCTGTCGTCATGCGCCGGGTTCTCGTTCACCACAGGCCTTACCTGGATAGTTTTTGGTCTGTCAGGGATAGCTACCGGCGGCCGGGGTTCAGGTTTCATGCTTCCAGGCTTTTTCTGTCCTTCCCCGTATTTTTCAGGCAGCAGTAGGGTAAACACAGATCCTTTGTTTTCTTCGCTTATAAGTAAAATATCACCACCCATAACCTGGGCAAAAGACCTGGAGATCGTGAGCCCCAGCCCGGTTCCTCCGAAACGCCTGCTGGTCGTGCCGTCGGCCTGCTGGAATGCTTCGAAAATCACCTTGAGCTTATCCTGTGGAATGCCTATGCCCGTATCGCTGACTGTAAAAGCAAGGGAAGTCTCAGGAATCAGGCCTATCCTTTTCAGTTCCGGCCCGTCGGCTGGCCTGCAAACATCAAGTTTCACCATTCCTTTTTCCGTGAATTTCAATGCATTCGACAACAGGTTCTTCAGTATCTGCTGAAGCCTCTGGTTATCTGTATACATACTGGAAGGAACATTCTCTTCAATATGCAGGTTGAAATTCAATCCTTTTTTCTCAACCATAGGCTTGAAGAACATGTTCATCTGGTTCAGTATCTCCTTCAGATCCATCGACTCAGGGTGAAGCTCGATCTTCCCGGCTTCGATCTTGCTCAGGTCGAGGATCTCATTAATGAGATCGAGAAGGTCGCTGCCCGAACTGTTAATGGTATTCGCGTACTCAACCTGCTTGCCGGTGAGGTTCTGCTTCTTGTTCTCCGAAAGCAGCTGTGACAATACGATGATGCTGTTCAGAGGGGTCCTCAGCTCGTGCGACATATTGGCGAGAAACTCCGATTTGTACTTGCTGGCTATTTCAAGATCCTTTGCTTTTTCTTCAATTTCATTCCTTGCCCTTGTAAGCTCAGTATTTTTACTGCGGATGTCATCTCTCTGGTCCTCCAGCGCCTTGGTCCTTTCCTGGAGTTCTTCGTTGATCACACGCAATTCTTCCTGCTGCGCCTGCAAGGCTTCTTCGGAACTCCTGAGGGCCTTTGTCTGTTCCTCAAGCTCCTCATTGGTCTGCCTTAGTTCCTCCTGCTGGGTCTGCAGACGTTCAGCCTGCTGCTGTGTCTGATCCAGCAGATGTTTCACTTTCGACCTTGAAGTAGAGGTATTCAACGCAATGGATGCAGGCTCAAGGAGCTGCTCAATAAATTTTCTCTGCATATCGGTAAACGGCTCAAGTTTACCGACCTGGAACACCCCTATCAGCTGTTTTTCAAATACCAGGGGAGCAATAATGAAGTTCGAAGGGATTTTTTCATCTACTCCGAAATTGAGGGCTGGCGCATCTTCTGCGATATCCTTAAAGACAATGATCTCTTTCTCGAGAGCGGCCTGCCCCACCAGCCCTTCTCCAAGTTTCAGCTTGCTGAAATTTCCTTTACGGTCATGGAAAGCATAGGTGGAGGCAAGGTTAAGTTCTTCCTTTTCGTCAAACAGGTATATCAACCCCATCTGCCCTTCAAGATATTTCACAATGAACCTGATCATTTCGTGGGTCAGATCCTGTATCGATTTGTCGCCGCTGAGTTTCATGCTGAATTCGGCCATACCCGACTTCAGCCAGTCCTGCCTGTTCATTTCCTCAGAATTCTCACGGAGGGTGCGGGTCATTACCTGCAGCGCAACTCCAAGGCTGTCCTTATCTCCCCTTGGCCGGATCTCGCTGGTATAATCCCCCTGTGAAATTAGAGTCGCCTGGTTTATAACAGTTTTGAAACTTTCAAGCATTTCATTGACCGATTTCCCGAGCAGGTCTTCAGGCCCCCTTTCGGCTACCTTCTTTTCAAAATCACCAACCGCCATAGCAGCCGATACATTCGTTATCTCTCTGAATGAATCTACGACAGAACGGAAACTCTTATTCAGTTTACCTATCTCATCATCAGTTGAACTTATCTCCTGGTAAGAAAGATCTCCTTCTGCAACAGATCCCGCCCATGACGAAAGGAGATTGACGGGCCTGACTATTCTCCTTGCCAGTACGATGGAGATAAAGGTCACGAGAATGGCAATAATAAAAATGAGGCTTACCATAACAACGATAAACAAAATGCTGCCCCCGAGGGCCTCCATCACGTCCAATTCCTGAACCAACAAAATTTTCGGTCCAAGCCTGCTAACACTCTTTATCGGTATGCAGGACCCGAAAACGCTATTGCCGTATGCATTTTTATAGATGGTGACGGCCTCCCCCTGTTCAGCCCGGGCAGCTGATCCATTCCGCATCGCAAAAAACTGTTTCTCTATTTCAGGATTGGAAATGTTGCTGAATACAGAATATTTAGGACCATCAGGATTGCTTGTTGCAACAATCCTTTTATCAGCAGAAACAATATAAGCCGCAGCCGAGGAACCCAGATTCTTCTCAGGTCCCAGTATGCTGTTCAATGAATCGGTGAGAACCCTGAATGCAAAGTACCCATATATTGAATTTGCTTCTTTCAAAGGACTTATCAGAAAGAACGAAGGGTTCGTGCTCTTTTCATATTGCCCGATAGCCGACATACGGGTTTCCTTTTCTGAAGCAGCAAGCTGGTATGTCTGGCCAAATATTGAGGCTTTAAGATCTCCCTTAGTAATATTTTTCCCCAGCTCTGACCCTTTTTTCATCGAATACACAATTGTACCGTCTGGATTTATCAGGAAAGCATCTGTAATTTCAACTTCCTTAGAGATCTTACCCACCAGGGATTCCCAGGATTCTACGATTTTCGCATATTCTGCTGATTGGAGGAAGTCGTGGAGGCTTTTACCAGATTTAACTGTCTCTACATTGATCTGTTTAATCAGTGGCATGGCAAAATCAAGCCGGGACTGGGAAATGGTATTCTGAAACAGTTCGTTAAAATAATTGTTCAGCTTTTCATTTTCCTGCCTGAATGAAAATGCAAGCGTCTTTACGGCTGTTTGCTTTGAAATGTTGAGTAAAAGTGGTATCCCAATGGCAACTATAAGCAGCAACGGTAACACTGAGACTGAAAGGAACCAAATCAGCAGCCTGGCCCTCAGGCTCTTTGACGGCGAAAAACTGAATTTTTCTTTTTTGTCTGCACTGTTTTTCATGTTGATCTTTTTAAGATTACCGAACGAAACTGTGACGCAATAACACTGGCTGCAAGGATAAAAGCAATGATCAGCAGGGAATGGTTGGTGCTGAGTTTGAAGAATTCGGAAACCAGCATTTTCACCCCCACGAAACAAAGCAGGACCGCCAGGCCAAGCTTCAGGTAATGGAAACGGTTCATAACATCCATGACCAGGAAAAACAGGGACCTCAGGCCAAGGATTGCAAAAATATTTGAGAAAAAGACGATGTACGGATCGCGTGTCACGGAGAATACGGCAGGCACTGAATCCACGGCAAAAAGCACATCCGAAAACTCAATGATAAGCAGCACAATGAACAATGGAGTGAAGAAGATCTTATTTCCTTTGCTGATCCAGAATTTTCCTGCATGGTCTTCGCTTGTTACCCTGAAATACTTTGACATAAATCTTACTACCGGGTGATGCTGAGTATCTATCTTCTCTTCAGTTTTTTCTGAGAAAAACTCCCATCCCATTTTAAACCCTATGATCACAAGCATCCCGCCGAAAATGTAGAGGAACCATGCAAACCTCTGGATAAGGGCGGCGGAAATAAATATAAAAAGGAACCTCATGATGATGGCGCCGAGGATACCCCAGAACAAAATCCTTTTGTAATATTTCTGCCTGATGTTAAAGGAAATGAATATCAGGATAATGACGAAAATGTTATCCACCGACAGTGAATATTCAATAAGGTAACCTGTAAGGTATTCCAGTGATAGGTTTTTATTATAACTGTGGATAGCCTCGTCCAGACTTAAACCTGCGATGTTGATCGGATGATGGAACCTGGCTATCCTCGCCTGTATGGCGTCAAGGGAATCCAGCCCGTGTATCCAGTTCCCGTGAAACCGTAACAACAGGTAAAAGAGCAGTGAAATGCTTACCCAGACGATAGTCCATGAAAGTGCCTCTTTGAATTTCATGGCATGGGAATCTTTCTGGAACACACCCAGGTCGAGCAAAAGCATGAGCATGATGAATACAAGGAAAGACGAGAAAAAGAGGAGTTCGTTCAGGTTAACCAACATAGGCTTCAGAATGTATTGATGGTGTATCAAATTTACGGAAAATTCTTACTTTTGCAAGCCTTTGAATACTATTTCTAATACTTGCAACCATGAACGAAGCAGTCAACCTGAACCCAAACCCACTCATCAATTTTCTCAACAAGCCATCCGAAGAATTTTCAAAAAGCGATCTCATCAGGTTCATAGAAGCCAAAGGGATTGGCATGCTTAATTTCCGGTATGCAGGCGCCGACGGTCGTTTGAAGACACTGAACTTCATGATCAAGAGCCGCAAGCATCTCGACAGCATACTGAGTGCAGGTGAACGCGTCGACGGCTCAAGCCTGTTCCCTCATTACGTCGAGGCAGGATCATCTGACCTTTACGTGATCCCGCGCTACCGCACTGCTTTCGTGAATCCTTTTTCGCAGTTCCCTGCCATCGATATTATCTGTTCATACTACGATAAGGACGGGCTGCCTTTTGCCAATTCGCCCGAGTATATCCTCCGCAAGTCGCATGAAGCGCTTAAAAAGGAAAGCGGACTGGCATTCGAGGTCATGGGTGAACTGGAATATTACGTGATCTCCGAAAAAAACAACCTGTTTGAGGCTGCCGACCAGAAAGGATACCATGAATCGGCCCCGTTCTGCAAATGGGAGAACCTCCGCATTGAAGCCATGAACGCCATATCAAGTTGTGGAGGCTATATCAAATACGGTCATTCGGAAGTAGGTAATTTTACCGAGACGGGTCTCAGCTTTGAACAGAATGAAATTGAATTCATCCCTGTGAAACTGGAGGATGCCGCCGAACAACTGCTGATCGCAAAATGGATACTCCGCTCACTGGCCTACAAATACGGGGTTACCATCACTTTCGCTCCCAAGATCACCACGGGTAAGGCCGGAAGCGGGCTGCATATCCACACCCGCCTGATGAAGAACGACAAAAGCCAGATGCTCGATAACGGAAAGCTTTCAGATACCGCGCGCAGAGCTATTGCAGGCTACCTCGACCTTTCACAATCGCTTACCGCTTTCGGGAATACCATCCCGACTTCTTACTTCAGGCTGGTTCCCCACCAGGAAGCTCCGACCAACATCTGCTGGGGCGACCGCAACCGTTCGGTCCTTGTTCGCGTTCCCCTCGGCTGGGGCAGCAAACACGATATGATCACCGACGCCAATCCTTTTGAAAAGGATACCGAGAAAGGATTCGGAAGCAGGCAGACCGTTGAATTCCGTTGTCCTGACGGCTCTGCGGATATCTACCTCCTGCTGGCCGGACTTACCGTTGCTGCAAGACACGGTCTCAAAATGAAGGATGCACTGGCATATGCAGAAAGAACTTACGTCGATATCAATATCTTCGACGAGAAGAATAAACAAAAGGTGAAAGACCTGCAGCATCTTCCCGATTCATGCTGGAAGAGCGCCGGCATACTGCAGAAACAGAGGGCTATTTATGAGCAGGACGGGGTGTTTCCTCCTCTCGTCATCGACGGCATCATCAAGAAGCTTCGCAGCTATAATGATGAATTCCTGCGTGAAGCTATCAAGGATAACGAGAAGGAAGTGCTGAAGCTCGTGAATACCTTCCTGCATTGCGGGTAACCGCTTGCATTTTTGCATCACACTGTCGCTTGCATTTTTGCATCGCGGCTACGGTGCAGCGAAGCGATATGACGATAGGCTCCTCTGGCATTTTCCAGGCTCCTCGCACCTGATGCCGCTTATGCAAAATGCTTCGCTCATTACAATGCAGCTTGTGTGATGTACTTCGCTTTACACAGCTGATGCAGAAATGCGACAAATTGACATTTTAAAGCCAGGGGCTATTGTCATTTTGTCAGCAAAGCCGGGCCTTTCAGGGGAAATTGATGGCTGGTATGAAAATTGAATATCCGTTGTCAGCAAACTTAAAAAACAACAAAAACAAAGGAGGTAAACCATGACACTTATAAGATGGCACCAGAGAAACCCCTTAGGGGATATGATGAGTAACTTTTTTGAAAACGAACTTGGTGATTTCTTCGGAAAACGTATCACCGATCCTGCAGCCAATATCGTAGAACAGGCCGATTCGTTCATGCTCGAGATTGCAGCTCCGGGTTTGAAAAAAGACGATTTCAAGATCCACCTCGAAAACAGCATCCTTACTATTTCTGCCGAAATTGAAGATGAAAAGAAAGAAGAAGGCAGGAACTACACCCGCAAGGAATTTTACTATGGCTCTTTCAGCCGTTCCTTCACCCTGCCCAAGACCATTGA
>CAIJYT010000177.1 GCA_903824935.1 uncultured Bacteroidales bacterium
GTCGAACGGTTCACCAACGGTTTTCATCTGTTCAAGCCCCTGGCTTGACATCACGGTAATAAATTTGTTGAAAATCAGGATTATACCTTCCTTCAGAGCCTCGGCGTTCTCTGTGGAGCCGAAAGCCTTGACAGCTCTTTCAAAATCATCCAGAACAGGTAATAATTTAACCACCAGGTCTTCGGATGCATTTTTACGGATATCCACTATATCTTTCAGCGTGCGCCTGCGGTAGTTGTCAAAATCGGAATAAAGTCTTAGATATTTATCGTTGAGTTCATCCAGCTTTGCTTTAAGATCCCCGCTTTCTTCATCCGTTGAGCCGTCCAAAACAGCAGAACTGTAGGCAGCTGTATCAGATTCCTTCTCCGCCAGAGGGGCATCCTGTTTTTCTTTTTCTTCTTTGTGTTCTTTTTTAGACATAGGAGTATAATATGAATCGGAATTCCCTGGATGATATCAAAAAATTTGCCAAAGGGATTTTTGCGCCAAAATGTCAGGAATTGATGCGTTTTATTGAGGCGCCGAGATTCTGCAGCCTGACATCTATTTCCTGGTAGCCCCTGTCGATCTGTTCAATATTGTCTATAATGCTTTTTCCCTGGGCCGAAAGGGCTGCAATAAGTAAAGCAACGCCTGCTCTTATATCGGGGGACGACATTCTGATACCCCTGAGCGGATATTTATGGTCGAGGCCTATTACCGTGGCACGGTGAGGGTCGCAAAGAATAATCTTGGCTCCCATATCGATAATCTTATCCACAAAAAACAACCTGCTCTCAAACATTTTCTGATGGATGAGCACGCTGCCCCTGGCCTGGGTGGCAACGACAAGCACTATACTGATGAGGTCGGGGGTGAAGCCCGGCCATGGAGCGTCCGCAATGGTCATGATGGAGCCGTCCATGAATGACTCAACCTCATAAAAGTCCTGTTGGGGAACAAAAATATCATCACCTTTAAACTCCAGCCTGATCCCAAGCCGGCTGAACACATCGGGTATCGGCCCAAGGTGCTGTATGCCTGCATTTTTTATCGTGATCTCAGAACCTGTCATTGCAGCGAGCCCGATAAAACTGCCCACTTCTATCATGTCGGATAGCAGGGTATGTGAGCATCCTCCAAGGCTAACAACACCATCGATAAAAAGAAGGTTTGATCCGATACCCCTGATCTTTGCACCCATCCTTTCAAGCATCAGGCAAAGCTGGTAAATATAGGGTTCGCAGGCTGCGTTGAAGATGGTCGTGGTACCTTTTGCAAGAACCGAAGCCATAATGATATTGGCTGTACCTGTAACCGAAGCTTCATCAAGAAGCATGTAAGTCCCTTTCAGATCAGGTGCTTCAACACTGTATAACCCTTCATCAGGGTCGTAGGTGAATTTTGCCCCCAGTTTCCCAAGGCCTGCAAAATGGGTGTCGAGCCGCCTGCGGCCGATCTTATCCCCGCCGGGGAGGTAAACGAAACCCTTTCCGTAACGCGACAGCATAGGTCCAAGGATCATGATTGATCCCCGAAGGCTGCCCACCTTTTCACGGAACTCCTTTGTCTGCAGGTAATCGAAATTGATCTCGCCTGCTTTGAAAGTAGCCGATGATCCTGACCTGGTGATGGTTACACCTAATGAAGCAAGAAGGTCGATAAGCTTGTTAACGTCCCTGATCGCGGGGATATTATGGATGGTTACCTCTTCTTTGGTAAGAAGACAGGCACAAATCACCTGGAGAGCTTCATTTTTGGCTCCCTGAGGAGTGATCTCCCCTCGAAGCTGATGGCCTCCGGTAATCTCGAAAGAACTCATTGCTGAGGACGGTTCTTGTTCCTGGGATTATTGTATTTGCCGTTGGGATTCGGGCGGAATGGTTTTCTTTTTTTGTTGAGGCCAAGGATATCGTTGGTATGCTGGAATTTAAAATCCTGTTTCAGTTTGGCTTTTCCTCCCGATAATTTGTCGAGGTGCAGTTCAATAAGTGTATCGTCAACAGATTCGCGGTTCCAGTTCAGGTATGATTTCTTCATATGCTGGGCAATAGCGTGCACCAGTGAGTCCTTCTCAGTGCCATCCTCATAATCAACAGCTTTTTCGAGCATGAGGGCAATGTTTTTGCCATAGTGGCGGAATTCAATATCCTTATCGTGGTACTGCAGTTTTTCGGGCTTGAGGCTGGTGGATAAAGGAGGAGGAGGGGGGTAGGGAGCATCTACATCCAGCTTAAAATCAGATATGATGTACATATGATCCCAGAGTTTATGTTTGAAGTCGGATGTCTCTTTGGCTGCGGGGTAAAGCTGTCCCATTACATTGATAACGAATTTCGCAGCTTTTGTCCTTCTTTCCTTGTCGTCGATTGAACAAAGGTACTGTATCATTTTCTGCACGTTTCTTCCATATTCAGGAATGACCATCTGGTCACGGGCGGTATTATATTCCATTTTTTAAAAATTTCTGCAAAGATACAACTTATTCGGCTATCCTGAGCTTGGCGAATTTAAGCAGGAGCTGCTTCAGTCCAATGCCTGGGAAAAGCACGGTGGCTTTCCTGTTCGGGCCTGAGCCTTCGATATTTGTCACCTTGCCCCTGCCGAATCGTTCATGTTCCACGTCCATTCCTGTTTTGATATCTTCGATCTCGGCCGGCGGGATGGCAGATATGGCAGGATTTACGGGAGGCACAGGCTGTTTTACAGGTGGTTTTGGAGAAGGTTCATTCGCTGAAGGGCCTGAGGATTTCCTGTCGGGGAATTTCCTTGGTGGGAGGTTCAGCCCGTCGAGCATGTTCGAAAAGTTATCGGCCGAAATGAAACTCTCTTTTTTCTGCACCGGCCTTTTCGGCAAATCAATCAGTTTTTCGGGGATCTCCGCGATGAACCTGCTGGGCTCGCACATAGTGAGGTTTCCCCAGCGGTAGCGGTTCTCGGCAAATGCAAGGGTCAGCTTTTCCCTGGCCCTGGTGATTGCGACATAGAACAGCCTGCGTTCCTCTTCGAGGTCAGTTCTGGAATTCATCGATTGTATCGAAGGGAAAAGGTTTTCCTCCAGGCCTGTTATAAACACGTAGGGAAATTCGAGCCCTTTTGACTGGTGAATGGTCATCAGCAAAACCCTGTCGGTATCATCCTTGTCTTTGAAATCGGCATCAGTAAGGAGGGCGACATCCTGAAGGAATTCATCCAAAGTACGTACCACATTATCCTCGATCTCACCTGTTTCCAGGTTGGTTCTGGGGCTTTCGGTAAATTCCTTTATGGCATTCATGAGTTCTTCAAGATTCTCGAAGCGGCTGACTCCTTCGGGAGTCTTGTCCTCATGCATTTCCCTGATCAGACCCGATGAAGCTGCGATATGCTTGGCCATTTCAAATGCATTCTTGGTCTTGATCAGGGTGCCGAAGCTTTTGATCATGGTGATGAAGCCTGTCACTTTCACCCAGGTGCTTTCGGGGAACCTGAACGAGGCAGGAGGTGTTTCTATGAGGTCGTACAGGCTTGTTTTATGTTCATCAGCCAGAACTATCAGCTTCTCCACTGTTGTTTTTCCTATCCCCCTGGCAGGATAATTGATAACCCTCAGCAGGGCGTCTTCATCCCTGGGATTGATCGCCAGCCTGAAGTATGAGAGCATATCCTTGATTTCTTTTCTCTGGTAAAAAGAAAGACCGCCATAAATCCGGCACGGGATATTGAGTCTTCTCAAGGCCTCTTCCATCACCCTCGACTGTGAATTGGTGCGGTAAAGGATGGCAAATGCCGAATTCGGCAGCTGGTGGTTCATCTTGTTCTCGAAGATGGACTGGGCGACCAGGTTACCTTCCTCGTTATCGGTTGATGCATGCAACAGGCCGATCTTTGCCCCGCTATCGTTGTCGGTCCATACTTCCTTGAATATCTGGTTCTTATTATTGGTGATGACCTGGTTTGCAGCCTCCACTATAATTTTTGTTGAACGGTAGTTCTGCTCCAGCTTGAATACTTTATGGTCGGGATAGTCATTCCTGAAATTCAGGATGTTCTGGATATTCGCTCCGCGGAAGGCGTAAATGCTCTGAGCATCATCTCCCACAACACAGAGGTTCTCGTTATTCGCAGCAAGTTTTTTTACGATAAGGTACTGGGCATAGTTCGTATCCTGGTACTCATCGACGAGGATATACCTGAATTTCTGCTGATATTTGATAAGAACGTCAGGGAAGTCGCGAAGAATGACATTCGTGTTAAAGAGAAGGTCGTCGAAGTCCATGGCAGAGGAGCGCCTGAGGCGGTTCTGGTACTGGAGGTAAATCTTCCCTGTCATTGGTTTCCCTGCGGCATTGTCATATTCCTGTATTTCGGGATTGCCCTGGTATTCTTCCGATGATATCAGGCTGGTCTTGGCTGCGGATATTCTTTGGGCTATATAGCCTACCTGGTAAAGCTTCTCATCCAGGTTGTTCTCTTTGATCAGGTTCTTTATCACTCTCTTCGAGTCGTCGGAATCGTAGATCGTATAATTGGACGGATACCCCAGCCGGTGCCCTTCTATCCTCAGGATCCTGGCAAAGACCGAGTGGAAAGTCCCCATCCATACGTTCCTGGCTTCGCTGCTGTCCACCAGGGTATGGATGCGCTCGGTCATTTCCTTTGCGGCTTTGTTTGTAAAGGTAAGGGCCAGGATGTGGAATGGATCCACTCCCAATTCAAGAAGGTAGGCGACCCGGAAGGTCAGCACCCTGGTCTTGCCGGAGCCTGCGCCGGCAATAACCATTACCGGGCCTTCCGTTTCCACAACAGCCTGGCGCTGGGCTTCATTTAATTGTTCAAGGATTCCCGACATATTTTTAAATCCGGGCAAAGGTAATAGAATACCATTCTTGCCTGAGAGTTGTGAAAAACTATTTGACTTCTTTACCACTTATCCGGCAAAAAGTCACGCTTACTTGTCAAAACATCTCAAGCTAAATCAAAAATTCGCCCCACTTACTTAAAAACCGGATACACTTACCTTAAAAACCGGCACAATGTCCTTTATAAAGGAGTCACATTTACTTATTTAATGGCCACAGATTAGGCAAATACAGCGACAGATGCCAATTATGGCTTTCCCTGAGAAGCAGGCTGATATACATTTGCATCATGAATGAAAAGTTTTCAACCATTGAATATATGAAAAAATATCTTATAAAACCAGGATTTCTTTTTATAATAATAGGGCTGCTTTTCTTCAGTTGCAAAAAAGACTTTAATACTGCAACACCTGACCAGTCCTCAAATAATGTTAAGTCGTTTTTTGACATGAAAGCCTCATCAGGCTTCAACTGGAAGACTACCCAGAGCATTAGCCTTGAATTATCATCCCCGACCAGATCTTACGTATTGATCAAATCAACATCATCGGGGATCACCTATTATAAAGCGCTTATCCAGCCTTCTTTGACATATAAAACGGTGATAACCATTCCTGCCTACGAAAAGGATCTGACATTTGATGTCAACGGTACACTGAATAAGATCAAGATTGAAAATAATAAGATCGTTCATTCTTTCTGAATTTAAAGATCAGTATAAATGAAAACAATTATGAAAATGAAAAAGCAAGCAAAGACCTGGACCACGGTAATGATATTTGCGATGATTTCATTTTCCTCAGCCACTTCTTTTGCACAGCTAAAGTCAGTATGCGATTTATATAAAGCTATGGGCGGTGGGTACTCTTCGACAATCACCTCGGTTGTTTGCAATCAATCGGATCATTCACATACCATCACACTTACAGTTCAGAACGACGGATGTTCCGATCCCGGTTGTAAGGCAATTTCTTCTTATGCGGTGCAGGCGGCAACAGGAACTTATTCCAACGTGAGCGTAAGTATTATATATGGAGGAATGTACTATGCCAGTATTAACATGGGCCCTTCATTAAGCGGCGAATCTTTCACGGGATTCAGGATTGAAGGTATCGGGGGGCTTGGAAACGGCCATGTCGGAGTATTTAAAGTGACTTATACTTTGACAGGATTACTCCAGGATCAGCAGATTGCTGCTCACGGAAGCAGCTCCACTTTCAACACAAATTTTCTTATCCAGGAATTTCAGAATGTGATGACCTGTTATAATACCGATTGCAGCGGGGGAGGCCTGGTTGGACCAACAGCTAATAATGACAATGCCACAACCCCCAGGAACACTCCTGTAGTCATCAATGTTCTGGCCAATGACGTTGCAGGTTCAGGAGCTCTTGTCCCTTCAACAGTTACGTTTATTGCAGGCACGGAACCCAACCCTTCTTCTGTAGGTACTTTCACAGTCAACCCTGTTACAGGTGCTGTAACATTTACTCCGGTTGCAACTTTTACAGGAGTTACTACTATATCATATAAGGTTTGTGATGTGAACAGTTTATGCAGTATAGCTGTTATAACTGTGACTGTGACGGCCGTTGTTCTTCAGCCACCTGTTGCAGTGAACGATAATGCAACCACTCCGCTTAATACACCGGTAAATATAAATATACTTACGAATGATATTCCAGGTTCAGGAGCACTTGTGCCTTCCTCGATCACCTTTGTTGGCGGTACTGCACCTCCGGTCTCCACAGGAATATTTACAAAAAATCTTTCAGGGTTGGTCACTTTTACACCTGCCAATGGGTTTACAGGTACGGCAACCATTCATTATACAGTATGTGACGTCAACTCACTTTGTGCATCGGCTATCATAACGGTTATCGTGAGTGGTGGCGGAGGATGCCCCGGCGACCAGGACTGCGACGGTTGCACTGATAATGTGGATGATTATCCGACTGATCCCACCCGTTGTTTCAATAACTACTATCCCGCTTCAGGTAACGGAACCCTGGCCTATGAAGACTTATGGCCTTCCAGAGGTGATTATGATATGAATGACGTAGTTGTTGATTATCGTTTTAATACCATCACCGACCATAATAACAATGTTGTTGAAATATACGCAACCTTTGTGCTTAAAGCCTCAGGAGCTTATTTTCACAATGGTTTCGGATTCCAGATCCCTGTCGTTAATGTGGATCCTGCAAATATAACCGTGACAGGATACAATCTTTCACATTCATTCATATCCCTGAACAGTCATGGACTTGAAAATGGACAGGCAAAGCCGACCATTATTGTTTTTGATGATTTTCTTGGCCTTATGCCGAATCCGAATTGCGGAATCGGTGTAAATACGACCCCCGGATGCGCATATGTAAATCCTGTTACAATCACAGTACATTTAACTTTCAGCAGCCCGGTTTACCAGATGTCGCAAACCAATATTGAAAATTTCAACCCATTCATTTTTGTTGATCAGGTAAGGTCCCATGAGGTTCATCTGCCCGATTATACTCCGACAAGCCTGGCAGATCCGACTTTGTTCAACACTTTAGATGACAATTCAATCCCTTCTGCCAATAAATTTTATAAAAGCTCGAACAACCTTCCCTGGGCTATCAATATTTATGAAAGTTTTGCCTATCCCAAGGAAAAAATTGACATCATCCATACCTACCTGCATTTTACAGACTGGGTTACCAGCGGGGGGATGTTATATCCCGACTGGTACCAGGATAAACCGGGATATCGCAATATATCCAACATCTACACTCACTAACCGCATAAACTCAATATATATAACCTTAAAAATCTATCATCAATCAAAAACAAAAAGAAATGAAAAAGTTAGTATTAAGTCTTGCAATTCTTGGGTTAATCCTGGCGCTTGCAAGCTGCAACAAAAGCAAGAATGACGGCACAAACCCCCAGCAGGTTTCGCAGGGAGTCAGCTTCTCCATCATCCCTGGTACAAACCCGGGTGGACTAAAGTCGGATTGTTTTTCAACAACTGCAAGCTATGCTAAAGTATGGCTCAGTGTCGGAAACACTCCTTATAGCAATAATCCTATCCAGGTTGACATTTTCTACCTGACAGGGGTGCCTTATACCAATTCAATCCAGTTACCTCCGGGAACCTACACTGTGACTGATTTTATTATTTATAATGACAATCAGACACCGAATAACACAGCCGACGATATCGTGCTGGCAGCAGCTCCTCATACAGGTTCAACCTATGCACCTTATGTTGAACATCCGCTCACGGTCAATTTTACGGTTCAGGCTTTCAAAAAACTTAATCAACCGATTGATTGCATTTGTTACCAGCCAAGTAACTACACTGACTTCGGATTTGTTTTCTTCCAGTTAAATGACGTCACCCTCAGGATGCAGCCATTCTTCGGTGACCTTTGCACCAAGGATTTTACTCATTATACCGGTTCACATTATGCTGCTCAAAGTTCAGGACTTCAGCCTGACATGCCGGCTATATTCCAGATCCAGGTTTTGAGAGAAGGCATTTCTATGGGTACTTTTTCCAATGACAGTTTAGGCTGGTACGGAGAAGGACGCCCGATGAAAGTATATTATGCCGACAGGGCAGGGATTGTTGATCATTTTGAATTCAGATTATCGGTCCTGGTTAAAACAGGAAGCACTTTCAGCTTTGTATATTTTACAAGCTGGTTCATTACCGATGCAAACCGTATCACTGATCCCGATAACAACGGCGTGATTGACTTTTCCATTGGCTTCTGCAACCCTAACGCCGATTATGTTCTGCCTCCTTATCTTGACATTCCTTCAACCTGCACATATACGATTACAGCATGGCCTGGAACAAATAACGGATATGTAAATGCTCAGCTGGGTGGCTTTTCGAACGTCTATGCCGATATGCAAACCGGTACCTTCCCCTCATATTGTGTTGAGACAAGTTACACCATAAACGTCGGTCCTGTATACAACATGAATGTATTTTCCTCACTGTATCCCAATGCACCGGGTTTCCCCACCTGGGCAAAGACAAAACCATGGGATAAGCTCAATTGGCTTATCAACCATCTTAGCTGGTACCCGGGATATACAATGTCGGATCTCCAGGGCGCAATCTGGGTATTGGAAGAAAGCTGGAACGGCTCTCCTTCCGAAAGTTATGTCAACTGGCCTCTGAGTACAATCGGTAACAGCATGGTATCAGGCGCAAACACTAACGGAACAGGGTATAAAGTACCTGTAGGCGGATGGGCATGTGTTGTCTTCATAGACCAGAATCCGGTCAGTGGAACCCACACTCAGACCATGTTTGTACAGGTTGATCCTTGATCCAGGTAAGATCAGAATAAAAAAGTAGCAGAAGCAGCATCCTTCGGGATGCTGCTTTTTCCCCGAATATCAAAGTTCATTACAGAATACAATGCCAGTTAAGTGCAACCTCCGGAGCTATCAGATAAAACTATGAAAAAAACAATATCAATACTGTTTGTTCTTTCATTAGTCCTGGTATTTTCAGGTTGTAAAAAGTTTCTTACCGACGGAATAAGCACACAACAGGATACCCAGGGAGTCAGTTTCTCAATCGCTCCCGGTTCAGGCACCGGCGGGTTGAAATCAGATTGTTTTTCAACGACAGCAAGCTATGCAAAATTGTGGCTTACTGTGGGGAATGCCGCTTATAACAACGGAAACCCCATTCAGGTTGACATTTTCTACATAAGCGGGATCCCTTATACTAATTCAATCCAGTTAGCCCCTGGAACATATACACTTACTGATTTCCTCATCTACAATGATAACCAAACGCCAGCCAATACAGCCGATGACGTTGTTTTGGCAGCTACTCCTCACACAGGATCAACCTATGCCCCTTATGTTACACATCCGCTGAACATAACTTTTACGGTTAGCAAGTTTGCCAAGCTTATGCAGCCAATAGAATGTGTATGCTACCAGCAAAGTAATTACACTGATTTTGGATTTACGTTCTTTCAGATCCAGGAAGTAACCGTAAGGCAGCAGGCATTCTTCGGGGACCTTTGTGTTCTGCATATCTCAGATTATATTGGTTCCTTGTATCAACAACAATCTGCAGGATTACAACCCGATATGCCTGCAATTTTCAAAATTGAAGTCTGGAGGAACGGTACCATGATGAGTACCTTTGATAACTCGGCCTGGAAGGGCGAAGGCCAGCCCTTATTAGTTCAATATGCCGATCGCCAGGGTATCGTCGACAATTTCGAATTCAGGCTTAATGTCCTGGTCAAACAGGGCGCAGGGTTTAATTATACTTACGCCTGGAGCTGGTATGTTTCTGATGCAACACCTATCATTGACCCTGATCATAATGGTGTGATCGACTTTGCAATCGGTTACTGTAACCCGGGCGCGGATTACCAGTTGTCGCCCTGGATAAACCTTCCCCCTACATCCACATATACTATCAATGGCAACTTCGGACCAGGTTCACTGGGTACGTATATCAATGCAGCATTAACCAATGTTCCGGCCAGTTATTTCTTCGGCAATGGAACTTATTCATCCTGGTGCATTGACTATAATTTTTCACTGAATAAAAACACTGCTTATTACATGGTGGTATATTCATCATTATACCCCAATTTGCTTCCTGCTTTTGCACAGACAAAACCATGGAATAAAATAAACTGGTTGCTGAACCACCTCGATTCCTACAACGGATACCGCTGGTATGATGTTCAGGGAGCCATATGGACCTTATGCGGATGGACCGGCCCGACTAAAACCGGCGTTCAATATCCCTTAAGGAGCCTGGGAAATCAGATGGTGACCGATGCCAACGCAAACGGGGGTGGTTACAAAGTCCCATCCGGCGGAAATGCCTGCGTTATTTTTATTGCGTCGGGCACACCCGATAACGCTTCCACAGCGAACATGCAGGTGATCATCATCAAGCTGGATTCCTGATCACGGGAGAATCAGGTAGTGGTCCGGCAAAGGTCTCTTTAATAAAATTTCCTGATACAGATACGAATTTTCTGTTAACGCTTACCAAATTGCCAACCGCATTTACTTATTATGGCTTGGATGCAGCAGGCTATTGGTCATAATTTTGCACGGATTATAATTATGCAAAGTTAAATAACCATTTATCCTGATTAATTCATTAGGAACTTTTTCTTCAACAAAAATTTCGACTTAGGAGTTATATTTTCAATTTTTTGAAACAGTTCATCAAAAAAGGCCCTTCGTCGTTCACTTACTGACATCACCAACGTCGTTTTTCTGCTATGTCTGACAAGGTAACTCGCTATTGCAATGCATTGGAACTTCAAGGTTGCCAAAGTTGGATCATGCTTGGAATTTATCAGAGCAATTTTGTACAGACTCATCAGGTTATAGGCTACACAAACCCAACGAAAAGCAGCTTCGGTGGCTCCAAAATCTTCACAGCAAAAGCCATCAAGTCCATAACTTTCTTTCAGTTCCCTGATTTGTGTCTCAGCTTCTGCTCTGTGGCGGTAAAGTTCCCAGATCAGGGGATCAGCAAGTTCCAGATTAGTTACGAATGCAGAATAGAGGTAGTTAGAAAACTCGTCGTATTCCTCAAACAAAGACTTGCCGCCGCTGTTTTGGTACTTGGTTTTACTCTTCCTCACGACCACTATCCTGCGGGCATGATCCCAACCGGTTAACTTGCAATCAATGGAGCACATGTCGATTCCATCGGAATACGAAACCCAGTCGTTAGCCTCAAATATCTCCTGGACCAGTCCGGCATACATTTTTGCTGCAACGATGTACTTCAGTTCGTTTTTTTCAAGAATGCCCAAGGTTGTTTCACTGAAAAAACCACTATCTGCTCTTACCAACCCGATGTTTGATTTATCCAATGTTTTCAATAACACCGTGATGAAATCTTTGATATCAGTACTGCTCACACTGTCACCTGTACGCATCCAGGACTGTATAACCATTTTGGCTTCGGCTGCAAAAGCGATCAGGGGATGATGGGAACCACGACCTGGCTTTCTTGGATTATAACCCACTTCAACGCCGTCCTGACGGCCGTAACGGGTAATGACGGTAGAATCAATGTCCACCGTATGGTGTTTTATCTTGAGCTTTGTAAACCACCAGCGGTTAAGTTCAATAAAAACCTCATCGTTTAACTCAACATCAAACTTCTTAAAAAACCGGCTAAAAGTGCTTTCACTTGCCATGCCTTTGGACCAACCAAACATCTCACTGACGACCTTATCGTGTCTGAGCAGTCCTGCATGGGCCAATCGGCGAGCACCCAGGATAACACTAACCAGAAAACCCTCAATGATATCCACCGGATCATACCCCCTGTTAGAGCCAGGCTGCGGCAAGGGCAGAGAAGAGATCATATCTTGTAGGCCACTGTTCTGATAGAAGTTCTTAACGGTTGTAAGACCTCCAAATGGTGTGATCGGACGATCGGTATACCTGATGTCAAAGTCTGCATCCATCGGGTGCTAATTGAAATGAGACGTGAAGTTAGTGAAATCAGGCATTTAATAAAAAGGTATTACTTTTAATGAATTGATCAGGATAATACATTATATTACCCATAAAAAACATTAAATGAGAAATTTTTATTTTAAATTCTCAGGGTAAATTCCCCTCTCCTGGGGTGGAACTTGGGTCCAGGACTCTCCACTAGGGATAATTCTGATTTATTTGAGTTTAATAGTTTAACTAAAGATTAATTATTATGAGAACAATGTTTTTTCTAAAAAATCAGATAACTATTTCTTCATTCTTTAGATCAAGTTTCATGGTGATTATTTTGGTAATGCTCCTACCCGAAATAAATGCTCAAAAGGTTAAAGATTGCTGGGATGAATGGGGTCCTGTATATGTAAATGTCCCAGAAATGACTGTTCAGAACTCAGTTCAAAAATCAGGTTGGAATTTAATATTTGATGAAGAATTTTCAAGTCCTATTTCAAATTCCAAATGGGATTTAACA
>CAIJYT010000178.1 GCA_903824935.1 uncultured Bacteroidales bacterium
CCCTTTCCAATGAACCCATTGCCCATTTGTGTTCCATCCTCCTTACTTTTATTTTACTGAGGATGGCCTGGGCAACCGTATCTGCTGATGAAGCAAAGCCATGATCTTCCTGCCTGACAGGGAACAAAGTATCAGCCGGGATGAAGTCCTGCCTGGCCAGTTGCACCCTGTACCTCAGCGATACCGCATCATCGCTCAGTATATCACGGTTAAACCAGGGCCAGGCCATCCATACATCCATGGGATCGGCCAGGTATGGAAAGACCGGGTGGCTGTACCTGTCCTCATCCTCCCTGACCTCGAGAAAAATCATCTTCGGCTTTTTCACACTCAGCAAATCTTTTACCAGGGTGAAATACAGGTTGTCGCCATACCTGCAATACCCCAGGTTAACCACGCTCAGGTGAAAAGAATCAAGCTCATGCTCTATAAGTCCGTCGTCTATCCCGTTGATGGTGTGGGAAGAACCAATAAAAGCAATATCAATGGGTTTGGGATTCAGGAACATCCTGTCGTGAAGCCAGATGGCTTGGTAAAAACAATCTTCTTTCAAACCTGTGAACTTCGCACGTTCTTTTACAGGTAAAGCCAGTACTATGAGCAACAGCAGGGCCAGGAACACCAGTATTTTCAGCAGCAGCTTACCCATGCCTAGAATTTAAAATAGATAAATGAAACGCTGCCGAACATTCCAAAGGCAAGGATCAGGATCACGAAAATGTAATATGAAATCCAGCGAACCGGCCAGGGAAAGAATCCAAACCTTGTCCATAACTGCTTTTCATAAAACCCGTATTCAAGAATGCTTACCAGGGGTATCCCGGTCAGTACAATGATCAGGTCGGGAAAGCTGAAGCCCGGATATACCAGGAAGTTACCTTGAGCCAGGAGGGCAGGCAAAGCAGAACTTCCATTCCAGGAAACAAGAATATTTTTCAGTATGGTCAGAGCTTCCCCGGGACTGCCAGCCCTGAAAAAGACCCAGGTAACTGAAACCAGCAAAAAGGTAATCAGGATCTGTGAAGTATTAAATAACCACCTGATGCCCGACAAGCCGGTCTTCCTGTAAAAACGTTTCCTTGCTTTGCCAGTGAACCTGTCAAATACAAGGTAGAGGGCAAACAGTTCTCCCCAGATAATATAATTCCATCCGACTCCGTGCCAGATGCCGCAAACAAAAAAAGTAAGTATTATAGCTATTGAATAGATGAGGTTGTCGCTACGGATGCCTGCATATCTTTCGCGTGGCAGCTTCCTTGAGATTGCAAAGGCAGAAGGCAGGAAGACGTAATCTCTTAACCAGGAAGAAAGGGTCATATGCCAGCGGGTCCAGAATTCCTGGACTGACTTTGAACTATAAGGCCGTTTAAAATTCTGCGAAAGATCGAAACCGAGAACTGCAGCGACGCCTCTGGCAATATCGATGTATCCCGAAAAATCAAGGTATACCTGGAATGCAAAGAACACTGTCGCAACAAGCAACACGGCTCCATGGTACTGATCGGGATGACCGTAGACTGCGTTCACCAAAACCGCCAGCCTGTCGGCAATGACAAGTTTTTTAAAGAAGCCCCAGACCATGAGCCTCATTCCGCCTGCAGCAAGCTGATATTCGAAAGTTTTGTCGTTCCTGAGCTGTGCAATGAACTGACCGGGACGTTCAATGGGGCCCTGCAGAAGTTTCGGAAAGAAAGTCACGAAGTTGGCAAAATGCCCTAAATGCTTTTCGGCCTTTATGCTCATCCTTTTCACTTCGATGAGGTAACTGATGTTGGAGAAAGTAAAAAATGAAATTCCCAGGGGCAGTATCACTTTGCTGAAAAATGTTTCAGTGCCATGTCCGGGGTTTGTATAAGTGATAAAAAATTCCGAAAGGGGCATGCAATACTTAAATCCGGCAAGGATAATTACATTGATAATGATCCCAAAAAGCAGGAGCCTGCGCTTTACGGGAAGGTTTTGGCTGTTGCCTATCCATAATCCACAGGCATAATTAAAAAGTACAGACCCGGAAAGCAGAATAATATAAGCCGGATGGAACCAGCCATAAAAAAAGAGTGAGGCTGCAAGAAGCAGTATCCACCTGCCCCTTGCTGGTATAAGCCAGTAAACCAGTGCGGTGATGCTGAAAAAGACCAGGAACGGAAGCGATGTGAACAGCATGCGGAACCTTGAAAAGATTACTGATTTGAGCCACTAAATTAGCATATTCATTTTACTTTGTGTTTGATTCTTGGTATTTTTGCGAATCTCAAACTGCCATCAAAAACTTTGTATATATGATCACTGACAATTTTGCAAGAAGACACAATGGCCCATTCGGAGCTGAAATTGACACCATGCTGGAGAAGATAGGGGTGAAAAACCTCGGCCAGCTGATTGACGAGACAGTTCCCGCCGCTATCAGGCTCAAGAGTTCCCTGAATCTTCCGAAGGGCATGAACGAATACCAGTACCTGAACCATATCAAGGGTATTGCTGCAAAGAACAAGTTGTATAAAACATTTATAGGACAGGGTTATTACAATACGATAACCCCTGCCGTTATTCTCAGGAACATACTTGAGAACCCGGGCTGGTATACAGCCTACACTCCATACCAGGCAGAGATCTCCCAGGGCCGCCTTGAAGCCCTGCTCGATTTCCAGACCATGATTGGCGACCTTACCGGGATGCCAATTGCCAATGCATCACTTCTCGACGAAGGCACTGCAGCATCGGAGGCTATGATCATGCTGTTCAATGCCCGTGACAGGGAGTCGGTCAAACGCGGTGCCGGTAAGTTTTTCGTATCCGATGATATTTTCCCTCAAACGGCCGACGTGATCCGCACCAGGGCTGTACCCCTTGGGATAGAACTTATTTTTGGAAAGCATTCAGAATTCGTTCCTGATAATTCCTTCTTCGGATTAGTAGTCCAGTATCCCAACCAGTATGGTGAGATCTATGATTACCGCACCCTGGTTGAGAAAGCGCATGCATGCAAAGTGGGTGTTGCGGTTGCAGCCGACCTGCTAAGCCTCGCCCTGCTGACTCCCCCGGGAGAATGGGGTGCCGACGTGGTATTCGGTTCATCGCAGAGATTCGGTGTTCCTATGGGATACGGCGGTCCTCATGCAGCTTTCTTTGCCACGAGGGAAGAATTCAAACGCCAGATGCCGGGAAGGATCATAGGCATTTCTGTTGATGCCAACGGAAGCAGGGCCTTAAGGATGGCATTGCAGACCCGCGAGCAGCATATCAAACGCGAGAAGGCAACTTCAAACATCTGCACTTCCCAGGTACTGCTGGCCGTAATGGCGGGGATGTACGGGGTTTACCACGGCCCTAAGGGGATCAAACAGATTGCAAGGCATATCAACATACTCACCGGAGTGTTATCACAGGAAATTGCTCAATACGGGTATCAACAGCTGAACAAATATTTCTTCGACACCCTTTGCATAGAGCTTCCCGATGGGGTCCTTGCAGCAAGCCTGCAAAACAAATTCCACGAGCACAAAGTCAACGTAAGGTATATTGACGAGAAGCATGTGGGCATCAGTGTTGACGAAACTACGGAACTTGCCGATATCAACCTCCTGCTTTCTTTATTTGCCCAGCTGAATGGGAAAAAATATACAGAGTTTGTCTGCAATCCTAAAGAATGTGAGCAGATCACGACCATCCCTGAGGGACTCACACGGTCATCAGCATACCTGACACATAAGGTCTTCAACTCATATCATTCGGAGACCGAAATGATGCGTTATCTCAAGAAGCTCGAGATCAAGGACCTTTCTTTGAACCGTTCGATGATCCCACTTGGGAGCTGCACCATGAAACTGAATGCCGCTTCGGAGCTCTTCGCGCTGAGTTATCCTGAATTCGGGGGAGTTCATCCTTTTGTCCCAAAGGACCAGGCCGAAGGTTACCAGTACCTGATAACAGAACTTGAGAAAGACCTTTGCGAGATCACCGGTTTCGATGCTGTTTCATTTATGCCGAATTCAGGCGCTGCAGGAGAATATGCAGGGCTTCTTGTCATACGCCAGTACCATATGAGCCGTGGCGACGGGCACAGGAATGTTTGTCTTATCCCATCATCGGCCCATGGAACGAACCCTGCAAGTGCAGCCATGGCCGGGATGCAGGTGGTAGTTGTGAAATGCGACGATCACGGGAATATTGACGCCAATGACCTGCGCGAAAAGGCAGTGCATTACAAAGACAGCCTTTCGGCTCTGATGGTTACTTATCCCTCGACCCACGGGGTATTTGAAGAGAACATCCTTGAGATAGTGAATATTGTTCATGAAAACGGAGGCCAGGTTTACATGGACGGGGCCAATATGAATGCCCAGGTAGGACTCACCAATCCCGGGATGATAGGAGCCGACGTTTGCCACCTTAACCTTCACAAGACATTTGCCATTCCTCACGGAGGAGGCGGTCCCGGCGAAGGTCCCATCGCATGTGCAAAACATCTTACGCCCTACCTCCCGAGGCATACCCAGGTTGAGACCGGGGGAAAAACAGGCACTACAGCCGTTGCATCAGGTCCTTACGGAAGCGCTTTGATCCTAACTATTTCCTATGCATATATCAAGCTCATGGGAGGTGAAGGGCTGACCGAGGCAACTAAAATGGCTATTCTTAATGCGAACTACCTCAAATCCTGTCTTGAGCCTTATTATCCCATCCTATACTCCGGAAAGAACGGACGCTGCGCCCATGAAATGATCGTTGACTGCAACGCTATTTCACGGCAGACGAACATAGGCGCCATTGACATTGCCAAGAGGCTGATGGATTACGGATTCCACGCACCAACCGTTGCGTTCCCGGTACACGGAACCCTGATGGTGGAGCCTACCGAAAGCGAGCCTTATTACGAGCTCAACCGTTTTATCGAAGCCATGGTCTCGATAAAAGCTGAGATTGACGAGATCGCTTCAGGCAAAGCAGATAAGGTTGTCAACGTGATCATGAAAGCCCCGCATACAGCGGCTATGGTGACTGCCGACGAGTGGACCCTGCCGTATTCCAGGCAGAAGGCTGCATTTCCGATGCCCTGGTCGGCCGAGGACAAATACTGGCCAACGGTAACACGTATTGACGATGCTTTCGGAGACCGCAACCTGGTAAGCAGCTGCAGCCAGGGTTAGGACCTGTCAAATCTTTGTTTCATCCATTCGCAGATCTCTGCGATGGCGGTTTCGGCCTGGTCGAGTATACCCAGGTATGAAAGGAAACCGTGTATCATGCTCTCATAGTTTAAAACTGTGGTTTTTACTCCCGCAATCTCCAGCTTTGCAGCATACTGAATTCCATCATCTCTCAGGGGGTCAAATCCTGAGACCAGGACAAGGGCTCCGGGCAGGCCAGCGAGATCAACGGCATTCATAGGAACTGCATAAGGGTATACCGACAGCTCCCTCCGGCTGAGGTAATGGTCCCAAAACCATACCAGGGACTCAGCGGTTAGTGAATATCCTCCGGCAAATTCTTTGAAGGATTCAGTCGGAGGCTCATACCATGCGGTAGCGGGATAGATCAGGACCTGTGCCAGGAGTTTGGGGCCGTTTTCATCGCGGGTCTTTAATGCAAGGGCTGCAGCCAGGTTTCCGCCGGCGCTGTCGCCGGAAATAATGATCTGTGAAGGATCACCATTGACAGAGCCTGCATGATGCGAAACCCATCTCAGGGCTTCCATACAATCATCCAATGCTCCCGGGAATTTCGTTTCGGGACTGAGGCGGTAATCCACAGACACCACAATACAACCTGCCCCGGCGCAAAAATGCGTGCATACTGAGTCGTAATGCTTCGGACGGAACAGTACCCAGCCTCCACCGTGGATAAAGAAAAGGACAGGAAAAGGGCCATTACCCCTTGGAGTGTATATGCGTAATGCCAGGTCGCCACCGGGCCCGGGAATGGTCCTGTCGGCAATGCTTTCAACTTCTTTTAAAGGCAGGTCCAGCTTTTCATATCTTGAATGGACAAGCGCCCTTGCTTCCTGGGCAGTAAGCAGCTGAACTTCAGGATCTCCGGCAGCGATAATGGCCGTCAGTAATGCTTTTGCTTTGGGATCGAGTGACATGATAAATTTATGCGCTTACCGTATCGAGACAGTGTTTGATCTTTTCCCAGCTGCGGGAGATATCATTGTCGAGGCCTACCGAGAAACGGATAAGGCCTTCAGATAAACCCATTTCCTTTTGTAAATCTTCAGGGACTTCGGAGGACGTGCTCTTGCCCGAATTGCTGAACAGTGTCTTGAAATAACCCAGGCTGACCGCAAGATAGCCAACGCCTTCAAGTTCCATTGCTTCCATGAGCTTTGAGGCCTGGACAGAAGTCCCCATGTCGATTGCGATCATGGCACCGAAACCGAATTCTTCGTTCATCATCTTCTTCAGGACTTCATGACCCGGATGTTCCGGGAAACCAGGGTAAATGATATTAGCCCCGTATTCTTTGAATTTACCCGCGAGGTAGCTGGCATTTTTGCTATGCTGTTTCATGCGGATATGCAGCGTATGCAGGTTCTTTAGAATGGATGATGAGCGCAGGGGCTCCAGCGAAGGGCCAAGCAGCATGGCGGTGCCCGTGTTCACATCGCAGAGTGCGTCAATGAATTCCTTGTCGCCGCAGATGGCTCCTGCCACGCAGTCGTTTTTGCCGTTGATGAACTTGGTCATGCTGTGCACAACGATATGGGCTCCGTGCTGGGCGGGGGCCACCATCATAGGTGTGAAAGTATTATCAACCATCAGTTTTATCCCATGCTCATTGGCTATCTTAGCCAGTTCGGGGATATCGCTGATCTGCAGCATGGGGTTAGTCATCGTTTCCGTATAGATGATCCTGGTATTAGGCCTGATGGCTTTACGTACATCATCCAGCTTCGTAATATCGACGAAGGTGACATCGATATTGAACTTCTTAAGGTAATTGCTCAGGAAAGCAAAAGTGCCGCCGTAAATTGTCATGGAGCAGACCACATGGTCCCCGCTGTTTACCAGCTGGAAGATAGCGCAGGTTATGGCCGCCATTCCGGAAGCGGTAACCCAGGCCGATTCTGTACCTTCAAGAGCCGCAAGGGCATCGGCGAGATACTTGTTCGTGGGGTTCCAGTGACGGGAGTAGAGGTAGCAACCCTCCTGCTGGCCTGCGAAGGTTTCGCTCATAGTGATGGCCTGCATGAAGGTGTAAGTGGCGGAATCTGTGATGGACGGATTCACATCCCCGTATTCGCCGAACTGAAGCAGATCGAAAATACGGGTTGAGGGATCGTTGGATTTTTTCATAAAACCGGAATGTTTATGCAAAGTTACAAAGCTCCGGCAATCCGGGAACAAGAAAACGGCAGATATGCGAGTATTTATTACAGGCTTGTATATTTTGACAGAATCGCTTTTATCTCTTCGTAATCATGGGTCACAGGGAACTGGGGATAATCATTGATCACATTCTGAGGTGGGCGGAATAAAATACCCTGTTCTGCCTGTTTGAGCATGGAGATGTCGTTATATGAATCTCCCATGGCAACCACCTGGTATTTCAGACCCTGTAAAGCCCCGACAGTCATACGTTTGGGGTCAGTCTGTCTCATTGTAAAATCTATGATGCGGTTTGTCTCATCCATTACCAGGGTGTGACAGAACAAGGTTGGCCGGCCCAGCTTTTTCATCAATGGTTCGGCAAACTGGATGAACGTATCGGAAACCACGATAAGCTGCGTTCTTTCCTTCACCCATTGAATGAATTCAAGGGCCCCTGGCAGGGGTTCTATTCTCGCGATCACTTCCTGAATATCATGAAGCTTCAGCCCGTGCTTATCGAGTATCTTCAACCTCATTCTCATAAGCTTATTATAATCAGGCTCATCACGGGTGGTCCGGCGAAGCTCGGGAATCCCGGTCTTTTCAGCTACGTTGATCCACACTTCGGGTGTAAAAACGCCTTCGAGGTCGGAGCAGACAATGTACATGTTTTTACATTTAGGGGTTAATCAAAATGATGTAAGATTTACGATGTACAATGTACGAATCGTTTGGTCATTTATAATTTTCTATCAGCCAGGATTTGAAATCCTGGTAATTATTTGCCAGGTCAGAAAGAAATTCATGTTTATGGTCTATCCCCTGCAGACTCAGCGGCAGTTGCGGGTCCATGCCTGTGATTTTCCTTATTTCATCAGGGAATTTTGCCGGATGTGCAGTCTCCAGGGAAACACAGAGCTGGTCGGCTGGAAGCTGGTTTTCGAGACAACCGACATATCTCATCAGCCCCGCCCATCCGACTGAACCGTGTGGCTCAAGAAGCAGTTTCCATTGCTTCCACGCATCCCCTATTGTTTTACGGGTTTCCTCATCCGTTATGCTTACCGACCAGATTTCTTTTCTCATCAGTTCCATATCCGCCTTTTTCCGGATATTTCCTTTTTCATCCATGATCCCCCCGTAAACAGCGAGCAAACGCACCAGGTTGCTTGGATGGCCAACATTCATTGCACTGGAGATGCAATTGCGTGAAGGTTCAATCTTATTATATTTTCCGCTCGAGAGGTAGTTCGGGAACTCATCATTCTCATTTGTAGCAATAATGAATCTTTTTACGGGAAGCCCCATTTTCATGGCTAGCACCCCTCCCATCATATCTCCGAAATTTCCGGAAGGAACCGAGAATATAATCTGTTCGCCTGGTGATGCCAGCCTGGCATAGGCATAGAAATAATACACAGTCTGTGGGATCAGCCTTCCTATATTAATTGAGTTTGCTGATGAAAGCTGAAGATAATCCAGGCCTGGGTCGGCGAAAGCCTGTTTTACCAGGGCCTGGCAATCGTCGAATTTGGCTTCCAGGGAAAGTACTCTCACATTCTTTCCCAGGGTCGTCATTTGTTTTCTCTGGCGGTCGGTCACTTCTCCTTTCGGGAACAATACCACGATGTCGATGTTATCCAACCCGTAAAATGCGTTTGCTACGGCGCTGCCTGTATCGCCAGAGGTTGCGGTTAATATGAGCAGGTGGCGGTTCCCGGCCTTCAGGTAATGCTGCATGAGCCTGCCCATCATCCTGGCTGCAAAATCCTTAAAAGAAGCAGTAGGGCCACGGTCGAGGCGCATTACGTATTTCCGCTCACATACATGGTCGAGAGGCACATCGTAGTCGTATGCATCCCTGACTATTTTTTCCAGTTCCTGGTCTGAGATCTCTCCATAAAGAAAATGCTTTGTCACATGGAAGGCGATCTCCCAGTACTCCATATTGCTGAAACTTTCTATCTCATCAGTAGGAATCAGAGGGATGGCAACCGGCATATAGAGGCCTTTATCAGGGGCCTGGCCTTTAAGCAGGGCCTCATGAAACCTGAGGTTATCAGCATTCAGGTTGGTGGAATAAAATTGAAGTTGTTTTTCCATCAAAAGAGGGTGATTAGCGGGGCCCTTCGCCTGCGGCGAAGGGCCCCGCTTTCAGAAATTATTTTTTGCGTTTCCCAGGCTTTCCTGCCGACCTGAATGCCTGTGCAAGATCGTCAAGAATATCCTTCTCATCTTCAATCCCTATCGAGAACCTTATCATCGATGGCGAAATCCCGGCCTTTTTCATCTCCTTCTCCCCCATCGCCGAATGCGTGGTGGATGCAGGATGGGTTACTATTGAACGGCAGGTCCCAAGATGGGTGGCATGCGTTATGATCTTTAAAGCATCAATAAAATTTGTCGCATCCTTATAGTTACCTTCCAGCTCAAACGAAAGAAGTGAACTGCAGCCCTTCATCTGGGGCTTGATCATCTTGTGATAAGGGTTCGATTTCAAACCCGGGTAATTCACATGTTTCACCCTCGGGTGTTTCTCGAGGAATGTCGCAACAGCCATAGCATTGGAGCAATGCTTGTCCATACGGAGCGAAAGTGTTTCAAGTCCCAGCAGGTTCAGCCATGCATTAAAAGGCGCCATGGATGGGCCTAAATAACGTATACTGCTCTGACGGATCCCGTCGATGAGTCTCTTCGGTCCGCAAATGATCCCGCCCAGGCTGGTCCCGTTCCCGCAAACATACTTCGTCGTGGAATGAACGATTACATCAGCCCCCAGGGCTATCGGCTGCTGAAGCGCAGGAGTGGCGATGGTATTATCAACAACCAGCGGAAGTTTCTTTGACCTGGCAAGTTTCGCCAGGGCCGGTATATCGGCAATAAAAAGAGCAGGGTTGCTTGGAGTTTCTACAAATAGGAATTTCGTTTTTGGAGTGATGGCATCTTTCCAGGCATTGATATCCTCGGGCTTTGTCACCCAATTGACCTTTGTAGCCATCTTCTTCAGGCCTGTATCGAAAAGCCCGAAAGTGCCTCCGTATACCCGGTTCGAAGAAACCACCTCATCCCCCGGTGAAAGCCAGTGATGGCTCAGGAGAAATATGGCCGCCATCCCTGATGCGGTTGCGATCGCGCCATCGGTGCCTTCAAGTTCTGCCATCCTGCGTTCAAACAGGTCGACAGTCGGATTGTCCCAGCGCCCATATGTATACCCCGGTTTCTCACCGGTAAATATTGCCGCAGCTTCCTTCGCATCAGCATAAGGATATGCGACCGACTGATAAAGTGGAGTGATCATCGAACCGGGATTGAAATTTACGTTCCCGGCATGAATAGCTTTTGTACTGAATCCTTGTTTTGACATATTCCCTCCTTGTGTTTTTGAATGTTATAAAATTAACGATTCCCCGGAAAAATGCAAAATTTTATCCTTCCCTACGTATCACCATGGCGCTGCTGACCCCTCCGCCCCCGCAGATTGCGGCAATAGCATACCTCTTATCAAGGCGCTTCAGGGCATGGTATGCAGTGACAAATATCCTTGCCCCGCTTATACCTGTAGGATGTCCAAGGGCAATGGCGCCCCCGTGGACATTAAGTTTAGAACGATCCCACTTCAGGACTTTTTCATTGGCGAGAACCTGTATCGCAAAAGCTTCATTCACCTCGATAAGATCCAAATCATCCAATGACATGCCTGCTTTCTTTAATGCTGCCGGTATTGAATATGCAGGGCCTTCTCCCATGGTTGAAGGATCAACTGCAAGTTGTGCATACGAAACAATCGAAAAAAGAGGCTTCAGCCCCATTTCTTCAGCTTTCCTCCGGCCTGTCACCACCAGGGCCACTGCTCCGTCACTAAGCCCGCAGGAGTTCCCCGCAGTTACCGTGCCGTTAGTCCTGAAAGCAGGTTTTATCGAAGCCATTTTTTCTGCACTGACCTCATGACGGATAGTCTCGTCCTTATCAAAGATTACCGCTTGTTTCCCTTCACCACCCCTTAAAACCACCGGAACGATTTCTTCGTCAAACCAGCCATTTTTTTGCGCCTGTGAAGCTTTCCGATGACTGCCTATGGCAAATTCATCCTGTTCCAGCCTCGAAATCCCGTATTTATCAAAAAGATTTTCTGCTGTTTCTCCCATTCCCTGTCCGATCAACGGATCGATGCTGTCGCTCCATCCGTCTTCAAGTGTTTTATTCCCCATTTTGAAACCGTCCCAGCGCGCTCCCTTCAGAAGGTATGGGATGGAACTCATGCTATCAAAGCCTCCGGCAACAACTATTCCCGCTTCTCCCAGCCGTATAGACTGTGCTGCCATCGCCAGGCTCCGCATTCCCGAAGGACATGCCATATTAACAGTCACAGCCGGAACTGAAGCTTCGATACCGCCACGGACTGCGGCAGTCCTTGCAGGATTTGGCCCGTTCCCTGCCTGCCTGCAGCTTCCAAGAATAACTTCATCCACAAGGTTCCCGCTAAGCCCGCTGCGGCGCAGGGCTTCCCTGATGACCACAGCCCCGAGCTCCCACGACGGAACATCTTTAAGGCTGCCGCCAAACCTGCCCATGGCAGTGCGGCATGCAGCAACAACAACGATATCCTTTAATTCCATACAGCAGCTTTCATTATATGTACTGGCCTCCGTCAACCTTGATCACCTCACCCGTGATGTGCCTGGCCAGTCCTGAACAAAGGAATACCACCAGGTTTGCAATATCTTCGGGAGTACCTAGTCGTTTCAATACGATCTCTTCAAGGGCAGCGGCAAGTACATCTTCCCCTGAAGTCTTCATCATTTCAGTCTCTATAAGCCCGGGAGCCACAGCGTTCACGTTGACATTGTATTTGCCAAGCTCCTTTGCAACGGTCTTCGTAAGCCCTATGATCCCTGCTTTTGAGGCTGAATAATTAGCCTGTCCGAACTTGCCCCTGAGGCCGTTGATGGAAGTAATGTTCACAATCTTGCCCGATTGCTGCTCGCGAAACAGGGGAGCAACAGCCCTGGTATAATTGAAAAAGCCTTTAAGGTTAACACTGATCACTTCATCCCATTGTTTTTCGGTCATCTTCCACACTACCCCGTCGCGGTTGATGCCTGCATTGTTCACCAGGATATCGAGCCTGCCGAATTCAAGAACAACCCGTTTCACCGAATTCTCGGCAGATGTAAAATCTGAGATGTCCGACTGTATGAACATGGCCTTGCGTCCCATGCTTTTGATCTTTTTAAGGATATCCACGGCATCCTCTTCGTGTTTGCGGTCTATCATAATGACATCCGCACCGCATCCTGCAAGTTTCAGTGAAATGGCGGCACCTATCCCGCTGATCCCGCCGGTCACTATTGCAGTTTGATTTTCAAGATTTATCATTCCAGGTATTCTAGTTTATGTTCAGCCCAATTGCAGTTCCTTAAAACTCCTTTCAAGGAATACAATGATCATATCTTTTCTGTATTTCCTCGAATAGGTATCGTTATCTACTATCCTTGATTGAGATACCGCCGCTGCGGCCAGGGCCTTCAGATCATCGCCTGCCTTACCGTCAACAATTACAGGCTTTGCATGAACTCCCCCGAGGACTATCCTGATGCTACCTGCCTTTTTCACCGACACCGCAGTAGTAAGAGAAGTAAAATCCAGGGTTGCCCTCTTTCTCAGTTTTTTGTATACAGAACTGATATGATGATTTAATGGTATGCGGATGGCTTTAATGATTGACTCAGGGCTTATTCCCCTCGGAGCCATCCCGTCGCCTGTATAGATGCTTTCTAATGGTTTTATGGAAGTGCCGCTAAAATCCAGCAGTTCAACGCATGCATTCAGGCTTATCAGGACAATCGCCATATCTGAAACGAATTTCGCGAAACAGTGCTTGCTGCCCCCGCTTGCAAGACAAACAGGACCGCTGCTTTTAAGACAATAGCCTGAGGCTTCCCTCCACCATTCGCTCTGGTTGAAATACGAACAACGGTTCCCGCAAAGCAGGTTCCCTCCAAGTGTGGCGGTTTTTCTTATAGTGGGTGAAGCAACCGATTTCACTGCCTCGGCCAGGACT
Organism: uncultured Bacteroidales bacterium; assembly: GCA_903824935.1. Lineage (GTDB taxonomy): Bacteria > Bacteroidota > Bacteroidia > Bacteroidales > FEN-979 > CAIRDP01. The sequence continues at coordinate 13,372 of CAIJYT010000178.1, forward strand.
GGGAAATGATCACATACGGTTGAATGCCCTGCAAGATCATCAAGACTTATCAATGATCCTATCGCCAGGGTTTCATCGCTTGCAAACACTTCCTTCAAAGCCTGTATCTCAGAAATATCGATAAGCAGGTCAGCCAAATCGTTTCCCTGGAACCTGTTAACCATTACATCGGTTCCTCCCGCGAAGTACCGGACACGGCCATTGTTCTCTCTAGCCAGCGACAGGGCCTGCTCAGCAGTTGATGCTTTGATATATGTTTTTCCCTTCAGCATCTGCCCTTATACATTTTATTCAGCTAAATGGTTTTCTTTCATCTTTGCCAGTATATCCTCGGCGCTTACCGGCAGACTGGTTATCCTCACACCCGTTGCATTGAATATCGCATTGGCAATGGCCGGGATCACCGGGTGGATCGCCCCTTCCCCTGCCTCCTTGGCGCCAAACGGACCCTCGGGATCAATAGTCTCAATAATGCTGGCGTGAATATCGGGGGTATCAACCGAAGTCGGGATCTTATATTCAAGGAAATTATTGTTCAGAAGCAGCCCTTTATAATATTTCATCTGCTCGCTGATGGCCTGCCCCGTACCCATATGCCAGGAACCTTCGAGCTGGCCTTCAACAGCCAGAGGGTTCAGGGCCTTACCGCAATCATGGGCTCCCCACACATCGGTCACTTTCACGTACCCTGTCTCCATATCAACTTCCACTTCGGCAATGCAGGCCCCGAATGAATACGATGGGCTTAGCCCGGCCCCGGCACCCTTGAAATCACCTCCCAGCTTAGGTGATATGTATTTTCCGCTAACGCTTACCGCTCCCCTTTTGGCAGTGAGTATCTCTACTGCTTCCATCCATGAAAGGTTTGTCGTCGTATCGTTGCTGTATATCCTGTCGTCGCTGAAATTCAGTTCACCGGGGTTTATATTATGCTTTATTACAAGGGCTTCTGTGATCTCCTTCTTCAGGATCAATGCAGCATCTTTGGCCGCATTTCCTGCCATGAAAGTGACCCTGCTCGAATACGAGCCGAAATCGACAGGGGTCAGAAGAGTATCTGCGGCAAGCACAAAGATCTTGTCCATGCCTATCCCCAAAACTTCCGAAACTATAATGGCAAGCATGGTGTCGCTTCCCTGTCCTATATCGCTTGAACCCGAAGTAACCAGCACCCTCCCGTCAAAATCGAGCTTCAGGTGGACCACCGACTGCGGCAACTCGTTCCATATAATAGGCAATGCGCTCCCGCTGATAAAGAATCCGCAGGCAACTCCAAGCCCCCTGCCTTTCTCGAGCTTTCCCCTGCGGTCTTTCCAGCCCGAGAGGTCCATTACTTTTTGCAGGGATTCCCGGCTTCCGTTCGAGGTGATACGGTACTGCCCAACAGTAAGAGTATTTGAATCAAGAAAATTCTTCATCCTGAGTTCGCAGGGGTCCATCGCTATCTTTATGGCCAGGTCGTCGATCAGTGACTCCACGGCAAACCTTGAATTCACAGCCCCATGCCCGCGCATTGCTCCGCATTGGGGTTTGTTGGTGTATACGCGATATGTGCGAAATCCGAAATTGTCAAGCTTATAGGGAGCCTGCAGAAGCACCCCATTGTAATAGGATGTCACCACCCCGAAGCTGCCGTAGGCGCCCCCGTCGATTGCAACATCTGCATCAAGGACTTTGATCGTTCCCTCTCCGGAAATACCCATTTCGACTGTCATTTTTGACGGATGACGTCCGTGGTTGGTAAGGAACACTTCTTCCCTCGACAAGCGCACCCTTACCGGCCTTCCGGTCTTGCGGGAAAGGTGGGAAACAATGATCTCATGGGGAAAGGGATCGCTTTTACCCCCAAACCCTCCGCCCAGGTATGGTTTGATCACACGTACCCGGCTCAGGGGAACTTCCATCACCTTGGCCAGGGCCCGGTGAAGGTAGTGGGGAACCTGGGTCGCCGTTATGATCGTAAGCCCGTTCTCGTCCCAGTATGCAGTGGCAGCATGGGGTTCGGTGAATCCATGGCTGAGGCCTTCAAATTCGAAGGACATTTTACTTGTAAATTCAGCCTCTTTTATTCCCTGCTGCTGGTCGCCGAAACGCAGCTCGGCCTTTTTATGGATATTATTATTGAACTTGCCGGTTTCATGGATACGTTCATTTTCACCTGCATCGTTCAGCGAATCTTCAATAGTCAGGAATTCCCTGATGGGTTTATACTTTACCCTGATAAGCCTGCATGCTTCAGCAGCAATCTCTTCTGTATCGGCTGCAACAGCTGCAACGATCTCGCCTGCATACCTTACTTTTTCCACAGCTATTGCAGTCTCATCCTGGGAAATGGGAAGCACACCGAATTTACCGGGAATCTCACGGCCTGTTGCGATATAATGAACACCCTGCATTATCATGGCTTCGGAAACATCAATATGTTCAATCCTCGCGTGAGAATGTATACTTCGCAGGAATTTGCAGTGCAGCGAATTCTTGAGAACAATGTCATCAGCGTATTCTGCTGCCCCCCTCACTTTCTTCTCAGCCTCAAGGTATGGTCTTGGAATTCCAACACCACCCTTGATGGCATGGGCGGGTTTGAAAGGAGATGATTTACTGACTGTTGTTGCTGAAATTTCCTTAACATATCCAGCCACCGCTTCGATGATCTTTTTATATCCGGTGCATCTGCAGAGGTTTCCCGACAATCCTTCCTTTACTTTACGGATGAGTGCCGATGAGTCAGTTTCTCGGATCAGCGCCGGCGCCAGGCTCAGGGCTGTAAGAACCATCCCGGGTGTACAGAACCCGCATTGTATGGCCCCTTTTTCGACGAATAATTCTTGCAGCCTGTGAAGCTTCCCGTCTTTTGCCAGGGCTTCGATAGTGGTCACTTCCGATCCGTCACAGCGCAAAGCGGGAGTAATGCAGCTCAACACGGCTTTGCCATCCACAAGCACAGTACAGGCACCACAGCTCCCTTCTTCGCAGCCTATCTTGGTTCCTGTAAGCCCGGCTTTTTCACGGATCAGGTGAGCAAGAGTTTCATGCTCTGTTGCCAGGAGGTGAAATTGTTTGCCGTTGATACTGATGTTGATCTGCTGCATTTCCGGATCAATTGGCCAGGACACGTTTTAACGTCCTACCTGGCTGTATTCTTTTCTTTTATAAGTTTAGCAATGATGCTGATTGCTATCTCATCGGCGCTCTCAGCATTGATATCAAGGCCTATCGGCATATCTACATTTTCAATTTCTTCGGATGAGGCAATTCCCTCATTCACGAAATCCTCCTTTATCCTTTTTACCTTATTCCTGCTGCCTATCAGGCCGAGATAGTAATGAGGCTTGTGAAGACAGAATGCCAGGACTTCGCGGTCGGTCGGATGATCCAGGGTTGCAATTACGATGAAAGTACCGCTATCGTAAGGCAGGCCGGGCATTACCTTTGCAAAATCACCGGTGACCTTCGTGAATCCTGTATCGGTCCAGTTGTCGAAAATATCCCTGCGCGGATCAACGACGGTGATATCAAAATCGAGATCCATGGCGTGTTTTACGACTGCCTTCCCAACATGGCCACCACCGAATATGAATAGCTTCTTCTGAGGCATAAGCGGTTGTATAAAAATTTCAACAGTTCCCCCGCAGCACATCTGGTGCTGTTCCATCAGGTCATGTTTAAAAAGGGCGGGCTTTCTTTCTTTAATAACCTTAACGGCATCCTGTATAACAGCCCACTCAAGCGGCCCGCCTCCGACCGTTCCATAGATCTGCTCATTCTCCCAAATAATCATTTTCGCGCCTGTCTTTAATGGCGTGGAGCCCTTGGTGGAAACCACAGTGCATAGGGCTGTAACAGGGCCGCTTTTAAGCAGTTCCGATACCTTATCGTAAATTAAACAATCTTTCATATTCTTCGGGGGTGTTGATGTTTGTCAGCACCTTGTTGTTCGGCATCTCAACTCTTTTATAAGCCAACCCGCTCAGGACAAGCTTCAAATTTGCATCATTTATATGATAATTCCTTATGAAATTTATATTTTTTCTGTTCAGCAGCACAGGATGCCCTCCCCTGCCTTCAAATATGGGAGTGACATAGGCATCGTCGCTCCTTTCTTCAAAAAGGGCGTCGAGGATCTTCGAATCGACAAATGGGTTATCCACATTCTGAAAAAAACAGGAATCCGCCCCCTTTATATTTTCAAGGCCGAGTTTCAGTGAATAAAATCTCTCATATTCAGGATGATCGTTTACAACTACTGAAACTTTCTTATGACCCGACAGAAGCTGTTTCACAGTTGAGGCTGTTTTCTCACCGACCACCACTGAAATGGCTGTGCAACCCCAGTTTGCATATTCCGAAACTATCTTTTCAATGAACGTGACCTCCAGGCTGAAACCAAGCAGGGCCTTGGGTTTTTGCATCCTTGACGAAATCCCCGCTGCAAGAATTACCGCTGCCGTATTTTTCGTTTCCATTGGTCAGGGTCCCAGGGATCAGGAGAAGGCGCTCTCCCCTGTAATATCATTCCCTGTAATCAGGAGATGAATGTCGTGGGTTCCTTCATAAGTGATCACCGATTCAAGGTTCATCATATGCCTCATGATAGGGAAATCGCCTGTGATGCCCATGGCGCCAAGAATCTGCCTCGATTCCCTGGCCACATCAAGGGCCATTTTAACATTATTTCTTTTAGCCATGGAGATCTGTGCAGGGGTCGCCCTGTCCTCATTACGGAGCACTCCCACCCTCCATGCAAGCAGCTGGGCCTTTGTGATCTCGGTAAGCATCTCGGCCAGTTTCTTCTGGGTCAGCTGGAATGCGGCTATCGGCTTGCCAAACTGCTTCCTTTCCTTTGAATACTGCAGGGCTGTATCGTAACAATCCATGGCAGCGCCAATCACTCCCCAGGCAATGCCGTACCTTGCCGAGCTGAGGCAGCTCAGAGGGCCTTTGAGTCCATGTATGCATGGTAAAAGGTTTTCCTTCGGGACCTTCACATTATCAAATACAAGTTCGCCTGTGAGTGAGGAGCGCAAAGACCATTTCCTGAGAGTTTCGGGAGCGGTAAATCCTTCCATCCCCTTTTCAACCAGCAGCCCCCGGATCTTACCCTCTCCGTCCTTTGCCCATACCACGCTTACGTCGGCAATGGGGGAGTTGGTGATCCACATTTTAGAACCATTAAGAAGATAATGATCACCTTCGTCGGTGAAATGAGTGAGCATGCTTCCCGGGTCGGAGCCATGATTAGGTTCGGTGAGGCCGAATGCGCCTATCAAATCCCCTGTTGCAAGTTTAGGGAGGAATTTTCTTTTCTGTTCTTCGGTCCCGTATTTGTAAATAGGGTACATCACCAGGGAAGACTGGACCGAAGCTGCCGAGCGGATACTTGAATCACCGCGTTCAAGCTCCTGCATGATAAGCCCATAGGCGATCTGGTCCAGGCCGGCCCCTCCGTATTCAACAGGGATGTATGGCCCGAAAGCGCCTATCTCGCCAAGTTCCTTCGTAAGATGGCGGGGGAATTCATGTTTCTGGTTTGCCTCATCGATAATGGGAATGACGGCACGGTTCACCCAGTCCCTTACTGAGCCCCGTATCAGCTTATGTTCATCTGTTAAAAGTTCATCCACCCAATAATAATCAGGCGATTGATATCTGATTGTGCTCATCCCTGGTATCTTAAACTGTTGTTATTTATATAAATTCTCAAAGTTGTTTGTCCAGCCAGGCAGATCTCCCTGTACCGAAAGGTCGAGAGGCGGATTCTTTCCGCCAATGTTGAGAAGTCGCAGTAATGCAGTCGAAATATACGGATTTTTCGAGGGATTGAAGGTCTCACCGCATTCCCTGGTCAGCTGATCATCGTTCACCCCTTCGTTGAAGGCATTCTTCTTTTGCTTGTTGTATAAGGCGACTGCGTATGGCACTGCATTTTTCTGTTTCAGCCTGGCAATTTCAAAAGCCCTTTCAAGCAGTTCATACTCATCCTCACCTGTACCGTTGGAAAGACCTAGTTCATGAGCCCTTGTCGCAGTAAGCCCCTGGAGGAAAAGTTCGTCTATAGTCGAATCTCCGAACCCAAGCCTCACCAATTCCTGAACTGCCCCGAAACCTCCGAGTATGCCGTATTCGATCTCGGGCTGGTTGTAATTTTTCTTTATACGCTGAACATTTTCGCGTTTGAGGGAGTCGAACTCGACCCCGTGGATTACCAGGTCGAATCTCTGGTTCAGGAAATAAGTGAACTCAGCACCACCACCCCATTTTTCTCCGAATACACCGAAGGTCCATACAGGCATTTCCTGGATGAACCTGAACAGTTTCATTCCTGCTTTTGTGAAGTAAGATGCGTCTTCTTCGCCAAGAAACTGGTAGCCGAGTTTTGCATCGAACCATCCCTTGTTAAATTGTCTTGCATCGGCTCCAAGCATCCTCATCCCCTTGCCCGACGCGGTAAAGAAGAGGGAACCAAGCTGGCCTTTTTCAAAAAGTTTTATTGAAATCCCTACCGCATGGTCGAGCTGGTCGATGGTGTTCCTGTTCCACACATTCCCTCTCAGGGGATTGTCAAAAATGATGGAAGCAACCCGGTCCTTCTTAGTCGGATAAACATACCTCAGGTCGTTGTAATAAATATCCATTTCACCGGTACTGAAGTTCCTTTGGCTGACAGGGGTCTGGTAAATACGGCCGTAGCCCAGGAGGTTGTTCCAGCCATTCTTTTTCATGGTATGAAGGAGCAGTGGCTTCCCCGAGCGCGGTCCGGTTTTCCCGTCTGTATCATACATGCCCGGCCTGTCTTTATTTTCCGAGGCTGACCTTTTGCAAAGCGAGATGAATCCATCTATGCCGAAATGGTCAAGGAATTTATCGATGATCTCGCAAAGCCCGTATTTGAACCTCAGCCCGACCTTGGTGGAAGTATCTATATCTGCCGCAGTGCAGTAATTGTCCTGGATAAGGTCAAGTGCATAAAGCATGACAGGTATTGCATACCGCCTGAATGTTTTACCCCCGCGGTCATCCGAAGAAGCTATCTTTATCAGTCCCGAAATGCTTTTAATCGAAGATTCCCTGTGATCGAGGGATTTCGCCTCGCTCAACGACCAGAACTCATCCTGTCGAATATCCTGCAAAGCCACATACGATTTGCTTGCGGGATCATAGACAGCCGAGATCTTTTCACGGTTCTCGGCACCCGTCCATTTGAAGAAACCTTCCTTACCCTTGTTGTTGAGGCCCGTCTTTCCCGATTTCTCGAGGTCTTCTATCCATTGGGGATAATGCCTTCCATCCTGGTTGTAAATTACTTTAAATCGGTCATGCTCAGGGAGGGACTTGCCGAGATGCTTAGCGCATTCGGTGTAAGGCATATGCCCGGTGCGGTCCAATACCTGGAATGGGTTGGCCGTAAGGAGTTCAAACACCTGCGGAAGTTCCACCAGGTCCTGTCCTGTCTTGATATCCCATTGAATAATGGCAGCCATGCCTTCAAATATGGGGTCGGCAACATATCCATGGTGGTCGTTCCTCAGGGCAATCACTTTTTTCTCAAGTATCTGCTCTGCAAATGCAACACCGGCAGTGAAAGTCTCTTCCGTTGCATACTTGCCTTTCATGACATCGAACAGGCGGTTGGCATGAAACGGGAAATACCCGTGCCCGGTGAGAAACTTATCCCTGAGGAACATGTCGTTGAAAAGGACTGCCAGCTCTTCGGTAGTATGCGAAGATGTGTTTGAATAAACAAACACAAGTTTGCCGGGATCGGCATATTTTTCAATGTTCTCAAAGATGGATTTCTTGATATCTATGCGTTCAGTGGCAGCCTCCCAGATGATCCCGGCCTGTGAAAGCAGGCTGAAATCCTTGCTGTAGGTAACCCTGCCAAGATATTCCTTAACCTCTGCTTCCAGTATCCTTCCCCCGGAAGCCAGTCCTGAGAAATAATTCGTGATATCAATTCCCGCCCTTTCAAGGGCTGCATCAGCCACGTCAATGAATATGACATCGCTGGCCGTTTTATTGAGTATGTCGATGCCTATCCCTATCCCCATGGTACCCGAACCTACCACAGCAATCTTTTTTATGCTGTTCAGCCTGGCAACTTCTTTCTGTAAGGCTTTGTTCCCGAATGCAAACGCAGTTTTCATGTATTCTTTGTTTATTTTTATTTCTTCTGATGAATTTCCGGATCATAGCTGCGCCAGTCACCGGTCTCTGACAGGAAGATATTTACACTATTTCAACACAAACAGCTCCGCCCTGACCTCCTCCTATGCAGGCCGAAGCAACCCCTGTTTTCAATCCCTGCCGTTTCAGTTCATATATCATGTCAATTGTTATCCTGAGCCCTGTGGCGGCAATATTATGCCCCATTGCTATGGCACCACCGTTCACATTTGTTTTTTCCCTGGGCAGGCCCAGTTCTTTTTCAACCCCCAGGTACTGGGCTGCAAAAGCTTCGTTGATCTCGAAGAGGTCTATCTTTTCAATTTTCAGACCCAGTTTTCCGAGCAGGTCTTTAATGGCCGGAACAGGCCCCTGGCCCATGACTTCCGGTGGAACCGTCGAGAACTGGTACCCTTTAAGCACCGCCAGGTAAGGAATATGGTGTTTGTCGGCGAAGGCACGGTCCATGAGGATCGCCGAAGCCGCTCCGTCGCTGATCTGGCTTGCGGTTCCCGGTGTCACCAGCCCGTCGGGTCTGAGGAGTGGGCGTAAAGCCGCCAGTTCTTCAAGCTTTACATCGTATTTCACACCTTCATCCCTCCATACCGAAAGTGCATTCCCGCTCTGGTCAACGGTATCAACGGTAAAAACACCCTTCAGGTAATTATTTTCACAGGGTGCTGCAAACCTGTTCCATTGCCTGGACTGGGCTTTGATTGCCCGGGTATGGCTCAGGAAAGCGAATTCATCGCACTGCTTCCTCGTGATTCCGCAATGTTCACCATAGAGCTCCGCGGTTTTCGGCATCAGGGTCTTAAATAAATTATGGTTGAATCCCTCCAGCAGGTAGTCCCTTGAGGGGGCATCCTCAAATTCCCATATGCTGTCCCTTTTCCTTCGCCCCTGGTGTACCAGGTTGGTCCGCGACATATTCTCGGTACCGAAGGAAATAACGGTGCTGATTTCCTGGTTCGGCGACATGATCAGGTCGAATGCATCGGCCAGGACCTGGAATCCCGTGCCGCAGATCCTGAGTGTGGTTTTACCGGGTGAGACATTCAGGTTGGTCTTGTCATTGAATTTCTGCGCCACCCTCATCGCGACATTCCTCGGAAGATAGATCTGCTGGTTAAGGGAATCAATATAGATCATGCCGGCAACGACCTGGTCGATTTTTACCTTGTCAAGACTGATACCCGACCTTACAATGGCTTCATAAACCGCCAGTACGGCAAGGTCTTCGGCCTGGAGATTATTGTAGTAACCACCGTGCTTTCCTATCGGCGTCCTGGCCACGCTTACGATAACTACCTCTTTGTTTCTCTTCTCCATATTTTAAAATACAATTTGTTTACTATTAACGATTCACGGTTTAAGATTCACGGTTTAAGAGTACGCATCCGTATGCTGCCAGGAACTGTGAATGCTCGGGGCTGTCGGAGTCGGGGTATTTCTTTTTAAACAGGCTGACGATCATGGGGTGCTTGGCAGGCAGCCCTCCGGTGATCACCAGATGGTCTTCAACAAGGGCCATCTCCATGGAACGCAGTATGATGGAATTGTAGATCCCGATGATGATATCGGGTAAAGTGGAGCCGTTCTTGATCATCCCTATGATCTCGGAGATTGCGAAAACGGTGCAGAAACTGTTGATCTTAACCTCCTGTTTGGCCTGTTCGGCAAAAGCGGTGAATTCTTCAGGGGTTATATCCAGCCTGAAAGCGATCTCCTCCAGGAAGGATCCAGTGCCTGCCGCACATTTCCTGTTCATCTTGAACTTGTCGACCTGCCCGTTTGCATTGACCTTGATGAATTTGGTATCCTGTCCGCCTATGTCGATGATTGAGCAGGACCGACCGTATACTTCGTAAACCGCCTTCGACAGGGCTATCAGTTCCGAGTTTGAAACAAAAGGAGCCGAGATCTGCTCCCGTCCATATCCGCAGGTATAAACAGGATATTGAATTTCATGTGAAGCCGAAAAATGTTCAATGATCTTTGATGAAGCATTGTTGAAACTGTAACCTGATTTCACGCAATGCAGGCCGGCTATTTTGTTCTGTTCATCAACCAGAACACCTTTGGTGTAAGAAGAACCCAGATCTATGCCAAGCCTGTACTTCATCATTTTCCCGATTTGCCGGCCAGCTGTTCAACGAAAGTTTCAATAGCTATGATGCTTTGCTCCTCGCTGAAGCAGCGGGGATCGTTGAGGTCTCCGTTGATCTCGAGGTAAGAAATACCTGTTTTTTTGAACAGGCGGTTCTGCAGACCGTAACGGTTATTGGAGTTGCGGGCACAGGTTTTAGATTCATGAAAAATGATACCATCAGCAGAAAATTCTCCGAGCAGGTTTTCGAGTACCGTTTCCTTGACTTCATCCGACCTTACAATGAACAGCTTGCAGTAGGCCAGGGCTGAGGATTCAAACGGATCGGAAGGGTCGAGGTCGTCGAAAACCCAGCTGTTGCAATAGGTTGATGCAACAACGCAGGTTTCGAGCTTTGCAAAAAGCTTGGCCATGCTGCTCAGCTTGTACCAGAGGGGCATGCCATCCCAGTAGATCCTGTATTTTTCGCCGGGCACCGCACTGATATTTTCTTTGATCCTTTTATCCAGTTCGGCCAGGAGTATCTTATAATAATCCACGGCATAGGTTGTCCCCCTCATCACCACAATAGGGCCCATATGTATGGCCGAATCGAAAAAGTTGATGGGTGAAGGGATTTGCTTTGCTTTTTCGAGCACTTGTCTCCACAGGGCACAGCCGTCGTGCGAAAGGCCGACCGCTTCCCTGAAACGGTCCATGTCGAATTTGACACCTGCCACTTGTTCTATCCCGGGTATGAGATTTTTATACTGCTCCGACACCGACTTGATGATCTCAGGCGAAAGTTCGGGGATTGACAATGGTGTATGAATACCGAGTATGGGAACATTGAAATGTTTTGCGTAGAACCCGAACCAGTCGGCCACTTCCCTGCACTGGTTTGTATTGTATACAAGGATATCGGGAGCCGGGACCGACTTGAACCCGCTCTTTTGCAAAGGGGTTTCGTTCTGTAAAAATGCGCCAATATCGCTGGTGAGGTAAGAGCATATGTCGGGAGAATAGCCATGGGCAACGGCCGAAGGGATGTATTTATCGGCATTCTTTGCAGCGCCCAGCATTGCCCCGTGATTTTCGGGAAAATACACCTCGAATCCCATAGAATACAGCAGCTCGGCAGGGCCTACGCTGGTGCACCAGGCAACTTTCCTGTTCCTGGTTTCAGCCGCTTCCCTAAGCCTGGTGAAGTAACCGTCCATGGTCTTCCGCAATTCGGCTGCAGACTCAAGTTTGACAGGTTCTGTCTTTTTCAGCAATTCTTCCATTCAGCTTTTCTTTTTTCCATGAATGCAGCTATACCCTCTTTTGCATCATGGGTTTCCATCAGCTCCTTATTGTATAATTCGGAAAAGTATGGCAGGTTCTTCTGCATGAAGAAATCAAAGGAAGCCCTTGCAGCCCTCACAGCAAACTTCAGCGATGAGGCGCTTTTCCCGAGTATGTTTTTCTTAATCCATTCTTCCGTTGCCGCATCCAGGCCGGCCTTGTCCTCGTAAACCTCATTCACGAGTCCCATCGCTTTCGCCTCATCCGCAGTGATAATTCTGCCTGTGATCAGCAGCTCATCAGCCCTTGCATTGCCGATCTTCAAAGGAAGCATAACCGAAGCCGGTGGCGCAAACACGCCCAGGATTATCTCGGGTTGCCCCATCTTCGCAGTCTTGTCGGCAAAAATGAAATTACATACCAGTGGAAGCTCGAAACCTCCTCCGAGGCATTGACCCGAGAGCTTTGCAAGCGTAGGAATATGCAGGTCAAGGATGGTGAAGAACATCCTGTGAAATCCTTCAAGCATCTCCCCTGCCTTATCCTTTGTATGCTCTGCCACACTGGCCCCATATGAAAAATTATTCCCGGCCCCTTCAAAGGTGATCAGTTTCACTTCCGGCCTTTCTTTGAGCGAAAGCAGGAACCCGGTGATCTCAGTCATCATGATCTTGTCGAGAATATTGGCTTTCCCGTCATCGAGGATCACCCTGGCAACGGTATTGTCAAACAGGAATTCGGTCTTGATCTTTTGCATTTCCATGTTTTTTTAAGAACCCTGCTGGTACTGGGGAGAGATGAGGCGGATCAGCTCATCGTTCCATTCATGGCCTTCGGCAAGCAGCTGTCTGACCTTTATAAAATCGCATTCCCTTTTATCCTTCGGGCCTTCATTGAATGCCCTGAACCCTGCCTTGCCTTCGGTCATCATATTGAGGGCAAGCCAGTCGCGATTGCTTTCTTTGTTCTGATCCCAGTGTTCCAGCTTGTGTTTGCGCAGCGAGTTGATAGTTTTGCTCAGGCAGTTCGGCATCAGGTACATCAGCCTTGTGCAAAGGCTTTCAACGGCTTTGTCGAGGAGAGAGAGATCTATCTGGCCTGATTTAACAAGTTCTTTTGCTTTTAACATTTCGTCGCCGGATTTCGGTTTCCCGTACACCAGCTGCCCCCCGCTGTTCACCCACTGGTCGGTGGTTACAAGTGGGTTGGGGATGAACTCTCCGTTCACTTTCAGTGCAGGGACGACCTCGGTAAGCAGCCCGTACCTAAGGGCTTCGTGTGCCGACCATGGATCGCATACCGTGCATGAGAACATGGCATTTTCGATGCCGACAAAAAGAGGAAGGAAATCTGTGGATCCGCCGTCAGGTGCGCTGCCATGCTTGGGTCCTGCCTGGCCGAACCTGGCAAAATCCTGGGCAATTGAAAAGTCACAGGCCATGCCTATCTCCTGTCCGCCGCCTATCCTCATCCCGTTAACCCTGCAGATCACGGGTTTGTCGTTAATAAGAATGGATGAGACCATGTCGTTGAACAGCCTCATGTACTGCTTGTATTCCTGGGGATTGCCTGCATAATATTCGGCATATTCCTTGGTGTTCCCTCCGGTGCAGAATGCCTTGTCGCCTACGGCAGTGAACACCACTGCAACAACGCTGCGGTCGTTCGATGCCTGGCGCATGGCCAGTATCACTTCCTTCACCGCATCAGTGGTATATGAGTTGAACTGCTGGGGATTGTTCAGGATGATCCAGGCATTGAAAAGGCCTTTCACCGGCATGCCTTTGTTGTCAAGGCAGGGGCGCTTTTCAAACAATATCTCTTTATAAGTGACTTCTGTGAGGTTGTGGCTTGCTAACATGTCAAAATGGTTTTTGTATATACTCTGTTTATGCCTGACCAGGGACCATTACCGACCTCCTGGTATACATATGCTTAAGCGTGTTCTGGAAAACTTCGTTGATCTTCGACAAGGGGAATGTCTCTATAAAATCATCTATCTTCAGCTTATCTGAAGCGATCAGATCGACAACCTCCGGATAGAGTTCAGGCTTGCAGCCCCAGGTCCCAATAAGCTTTGCATCAAACGCCATGAGATTGCTCAGGCGGACTTCGGTGCGGTCAAGGGTAAATCCGACTACAGAAAGTGTAGATGTAAAAGTGATGAGGTTGAAACCCAGTTCCTGTCCCGGTTTCGTGCCCGACATCTCGAAAATTTTCCAGCCGTAGCGTGAAACTCCCAGCCCTTTGGCGATTTCCCTCACCTGTTCTTTTACAGATTTTATATCGAGCCCTTTTATGTTGAGAACTGCGTCAACCCCATTGCTTTTTGCCGTATTAAGCTTGACATCGTCTATATCCAGTGCAAGGACTTTTGCTCCGAAGATCTTTGCTATCAGGGCAGCGTACACACCAACACCTCCTACACCAATTACAATTGCAAAATCCCCTGCTTCCAGTTCCGATTTCCTGATGACCTGGTAAGGGGTTGAAATTGCATCCGCGATGACGGATAGTTTTTCCAGGGTATACTTTGAAAGAAGGCTTTCAGGCACGGGGCAAAGGAACCCGCATGGCACGAGGATATGTGAAGCAAACCCGCCGTTAAAATCATTGCCGGGCATCAGCTGTTTCTGGCACATATTACTCCTGCCTTTTTTACAAAGCTCGCACTCTCCGCATGGCAGCACTGCAGGGATGATTACGTTTTTACCAACCCATTGTTCCGGGCCCGCGAGCACTGTGCCGCTGATCTCATGGCCGAGTGTCAGGGGAAGTTCTTTCTTTGTCTTCACCCCGTAATGCCAGAAACTCAGGTCGGTATGGCAAACCCCGCATCCGGCGACCTGCACGAGAGCCTCACCCTGTCCCGGCACGGGCATTGGGCTTTCGGTATACTGCAATGGGGCATCCTGGGCTGTCATCTGCCACGAAAACATCTTACTTTCCATATGTTTTATTTACTGTTCACGATTCACGGTTCACGGTTCACTTATAGTCTTTGCATTTTCCAACACCGTCTTTGCATGAAATTGCATTCACAAGATTTGTAAGCACCAGGTTTATCGGGGTCTTGATGTAATGCTTGCGTCCGTAATCGACGATCTTCCCGTTCATGTAGTCGATCTCCGTCTCCCGCTTATTGATAAGGTCAACTGCAAGTGACGGCATGTGGTTCCCGGCATTATTAAGGTACCTGATGGCAAGCTTGATGAAGTTATCGGGAAGTTTGATCTCTTCTGCATTGGCTACCTGCACTGCTTCGTAAAGGATCTGCTCTATGATCTCAAGTGTATCTCCGTTGTTCATGGCCTCCTTCATCGTAAGCCTGGAAATGGCGCAAAGCGGGCTCAGGGCCGCATTGAGAATGGTTTTTTCCCATATCTTGTCAATAATCGCAAACGAGTTGGCCGGTTCCGTTGTGAGGCCAACACTGCTCAAGGTTGCTGCCAGCCATTTTGCCAGCTCCCCCTGTGAATCGTCCATAGAACCAATGAAATTCGGGGCATTGAAGAAGTTGATCCCCACAACGTTGGGAGCCTGCAGGTTACCGGCGAAGTTTATGACCATCCTTAGGATAGACGAATTGGGAAAATGACGAAGGTACTTTTTCCTTATATCGATACCGTTCTGGGCGCTGAGAAGGAACACATCCTTTTTCAGGTTCTCTTTCACCATATCGACGATCTTGTCGACATGATAGTCCTTGACAGCCGAAATGAGGATATCGAAATCATGTTCCAGCATCTCCTCAACCGAGTAATAGACATATTTGAAGAATGACTTTTTTTCAAGATGGAGGACAATCTCACTGCCTTCCTTACGAATGAGGTTTAGCTTTTCCCTGTCGAGGTCGGTAATGGCAACCTCGCATCCTGCAGCTTTGAAATGTACAGCCAGCGTCTGTCCGATCGGGCCCAGGCCGATAATCCCGATAGTGTAATTCTTGTGGTCCATGTTCTATATTGTTGTTAAGAATTTCTCATTACTAAAGTATGATCCTTGCATCCACAGCACAGATTGCATCATCTATAGCAAACAGTGGGTTCAGATCCAGCTCCCTGATAGCTGGGAAATCGGCACACAGCATGGAAACACGTTGTATAACCTCAGTTGCCTTCTCCCTGTTTATCCCTTTTTCTCCCCTAAACCCGTCGATAAGGGCCGAAGCTTTGATCGAGCTTATCATCTCCATGGCTTCAGTGTCGCTTACAGGACTTATTGCAAAAGCAACATCTTTCAGGACTTCAACAAAGATCCCCCCCAGGCCGAACATCAGGATATGACCTGTTCCTTCAGATGCCTTTGCTCCTATAATTAACTCCCTGCCTGGTTTAAGGAATTTCTGTACCAGGAATTTCATCCCTCCTCCGAGCGCCGTTTTCATTTTCTCAACCGCAGCTTGTATTTCCCCGGAGTTTTTCAGGTTTACCGCGACACCGCCCACATCACTTTTATGAATGATGGTTTCCGAATCGACTTTGACTACGACAGGATAACCTATCTGGGTTGCATTATAAACAACTTCCTTAACATCGGATGCCACTTTCCATGGAGTGACAGGGATTTTATATGCTTCAAGGATGGAATACACTTCATTGGCCGTCAGGACTTCCCTGTTCATGTGCTTTGCATTATCCAGTATCCTGGCAACATTTCCCCTGCTGACATCATTAAAGATCCTGACAGTTCCTTTTTCCGAACTTAATATTTTGTTGTATCTGACCAGTGAATACATTGCCCTTGCTGCAGTTTCCGCGAAATCGAAACACGGTATCCCTCCTTCATTGAGAATTTTTGAGGTTCCTGCCCATTTTTCCTTATCGGTCATGTAATTGCAGACGATGGGCTTGTTACCTGCCTTAGCAGCTGCCGCAATTTCGCGGGCAACGTTTTCACAGTCGACAAAAGGAGGGGTGACAAAATTCAGGTAAATGCTGTCGAACTGATCTTCGTTCATCATCACTTCAAGTGCGCTTTTAAAATGAGCCGGCCCGGCTGTGGCAACCACATCAAGAGGGTTCCTGATAGAAGCTGATTCAAGCATGCTGCCCTTAAGTGTCTCTGCAGCTTTGGCTGAAAGGGGCGGTATCACAAGCCCGCAGCTGACAAGTTCATCGATGGCAATGACTGAAGGGCCTCCGGTGTTTGTAATAATCCCGACCCTGTTGCCTTTCGGGACTGGTTGGGAAGAAAGAGCCACGGCAGCATGGCAGAGTTCTTCCTGGTTGGTAAAAGCCAGTATCCCTGCTTTCCTGAAAATGAGGTCCATGGAAATGCTGCCTGCCAGTCCCCCTATATGGGACCTGGAAGCCTCGGCTCCTTTATCAGTCCTCCCGGCTGTGATGGCAAGAACAGGCTTGCGTGCAGTAACCTTCCTTACGACTTCAATAAACTCAAGAGGATTTTCAAGGCTTTCGGCGTAAAGCACAATAGCCCTGGTACCTTCATCCTTACCGTAATAGCTGATAAATTCAGTGATCGATACGTCGGAACCATTGCCGTTCGAGGCGTACATCCTCTGCCCTACCCCCATGTCGTAGAAGGCCTGCATCAGCACGGCTCCCACTCCGCCGCTCTGGGCAACAACCGAGATATAACCCGGCTGCGGGTAAGTAAAAGTAAAATTGCAGTAAGCATTTATTGCAGGATCGGAATTGATGATCCCCTGGCAGTTAGGACCAACGATACGTATCCCGTACTTTTTGGCCCTTGCCAGGAAATCGTCTTCGAGAGCCTGGCCTTCAGGTCCCATTTCCTTGAATCCTGCGGTGTTGATGATGACGGCTTTGATTCCTTTTTTCCCGCATTCTTCCACCGCATCAGGCACAAAAGGAGGAGGGATCACTATATGCGCAAGATCTACAGGTCCCGGGATATCCAGAACCGAGGCATAAGCTTTGAGCCCGCGGATCTCATCGACTTTCGGGTTTACCGGGTAGACCGGCCCGGTGAATTTATAATGCAGCAGGTTTTTAATGATCACATTCCCTATGGAGAGTTCCTTGGCTGAAGCGCCTATCAGTGCAACGGCCCTTGGTTTGAATAAGTGATCGAGATTATCGTTCATTGGTTTCGGGTTCTGCGGTTTGTTCAATTTTTTGAGCTTAATTTCTGATGACGGAAACCGCCCCAGATGGCAGCACCTATTGCACCTGCATAGATTGACTCATGATGCGCCCTTACTTCCAGGCCGAGTTTGCTTTCAGCAATGAGTTCCTGCACCGCCTGCACCATTCCCACATTCATGGCCATACCACCCGTCAAAGCCACAGGTGAAACAGCTTTTAACGAAGAAAGCAACTTGACGATCTTGTTTGCAATGGAGAGATGGATGCCCTTGATGATGTCAGGAGTCGCTATCCCCCTGGAAACCATATTGATCACATCGGTTTCGGCAAGCACCGAGCAAATTCCCGAAGGAGTTTCAGGCGAGTTGGACTTAAGCGAAACAGCGCCAACATCCTCAATGGAAAGCCCCAGATAACGGCTGATATTCTCTATAAACTGCCCGGATCCCGAAGCACATTGCCCTGTCATTTTATAATCGAGCACCCTTCCCAGTTCATTGATCTTGATAGCTCTCACGTAAAGGGCCCCCATATCGACCACCGTTACCGAACCCGGGCAGAGAAAAATCCCTCCCCTTGCATGAGTGGTCATGCTGTAGAAATGCCCGCGTTTGCGCTGCAGCATCTCCCCTTCGCCGGTGGATGCCAGGTATGCAATATCTTTCACCGACAGCTTATTCCTTTCAAGAAGGGCGTCTATCAGCTGGTCGGCCACCATTTCGGGGTTCCTCTTCCTGATCTTTTCCATCTGCTGGTCAATAATGACGGGCTCACCGTTATAACTCAACAGCACAGCCTTTATAATGCTGCTTCCTACGTCAACCCCGATGGTATATATACTCTGATCTTTCATTTTACTGCGGATGTTTGTTTCCCGTCCTCCGGCGGATTAGTTTATTACATTTCTTCTGGCAAACATGGCTCCACCGAGGGCTCCCATGAAAATGGAATCGGTATGTACATTGATTTTAATATCCTTTCCGTAATTCTGAATCACCAGGTCGGATACATATTTCAGAACAGCCTGGTTCCTTGCAACGCCGCCGGTGAAAGTGAACTCATTGCGTACCCCACCCGAACGCGCCAGCAAAGACATTGCACGCATAACAATAGCCCGGTGCAGGCCGGCCAGGATATCCGAGCGCTTCTGTCCCACATTCAGGAGCTCCCTGATCTCAGCCGCTGCAAACACCGTGCAGGTCGAACAGATATTCACCTCTTTTGTCGCCTCTATGGCAAGCGGGCCAAGCTCGTTCAACGATATATTGAATTCATCGGCTATGTATCCTAGGTATCTTCCGCAGCCTGCAGCACAGCGGTCATTCATATAAAAACTTGTAACAAGCCCATGGCTGTCAACCTGGATCGCCTTGGTATCCTGCCCGCCAATGTCAAGAACTGTCCTGGTATCGGGGAATACAGCGTGGGCGCCAAAAGCATGACAAAGGATCTCCGAGCGTATCGACTTCTCGGGGAAAGGCAGCAGAGCCCTGCCGTAACCCGTGCCTACCATGTCGGTGATATGAATATCGAGGCCGGCAACAAAACCGATATGGCCCTTCAGTGAATCATATATCCTTTTATAATTACCCTTAAGCAGGTTCAGTTCGCTGTCAAAAGCAAGGCCGGATTCTTCGGATGAGGATTCACCAAGCCCGGCATATTTATCGTTCAGCAAGGCCATGGAATGATCGACGAGCTCTCTGAAATCATATTCAGTAAGTTCGTTCTCAACTTTGGTGATGCTTTTGTCGTATACAAGCATCATTGGTTCGAAAAAATCCTTACCGAGTCCTGCAATTTCCTTGTTATACCTTTCACTGACGATATCCCTGAAAAACTGGTTCTTGCTGCCGAGCTGCCCTGTAAGAAACTCATCCAGGACCGACGGCCCTATCCTGCTTACAATACCATCAACGTAGCCTGATATCGCATCCCTTTTTTCACCTGAAAAAGTAGTGGTTATCGTATCACGGAATTCCACGCTCAGCCTGTCGAGCCTGCGTTTGAACTGCAGGTACTGGAATACCGATTCAACATCGCGGATATACCTTTTATAATCGGGCCTGCTCTCAATCTCATCCTGAAGCTTCATCTTCAGAAGAGTGAACCTCGCATTATAGGTGGCTTCCAAACGTGCTATCTCCGTGGCTACCGTATAATTTGCCCTGGTATTTGTTATGCCCCTGCCGATGATATGGTCATTTTCATCAATAATGATCGCCTTTGAAGTTGTTGACCCAAGATCTATCCCCAGAAAATATTTCTTCATCAGTGTTTATGTTATATTGTAAAATCCCGTCCCCGTTTTCAGGAGAGCAGGAAGGCCGTTACAGGATCAAGCCGTTTTGATGATCATTTTCCTTTGCTCCAGCATCTGGAAAAATGACTCAAGCCTGTTTTTGATATTCGAGTAGGAGAAATATCTCGGGTCGACCAGGTCGGATTCAATGAACCCGATAGGTATTTCGAGTTTTTTCTCGAGTTGCTGCATGATCATCAACTGTCCTGCAGAGAAGGAATTGCAACTTTTTATCGAATTGACCAGGAAGCCGTCGGCATGGTAATCGGTGATGCATTTCGACAGCAGGTCGACTCTTTGTTGAAGATTCAGGTTGGTGTAACAGTTCATGCAGTATTCGGCAAGGCTTTCAAGTGGTTTATCGGGATTGACACGGAAACCCATATCATAAACCCCTCCCACTTTGGTGTAGGATGAGGCTACGATCACGGCTCCCATATCATAAAAAAGTTTCCAGAATTCGCGGAAATGTGTCCAGTTGGGAGGACCTTCTACAACCAGCCTGAAGCGTTCTTCCTCCATCACACCCTCAGGTGTGATTGGGCCCAGCTTGTTCTCGATGCGTTCACGTATCTCCTTGTACAACTCGGCATAATAATCAACAGCCTGGGGTGTTCCCCTGAAGCCGCTGTTGATGGGGCCTATGTAATAAACACCGGCAAAATAGGCATCAATAGGAGAAGGACGGTGCTTGGTGGTATCAAAAATATTGATGATGTGTTGTTCAACTTTAGAAGAATTCCGCAAGGCAGCTTTCAGTTTTTCCTCATCATATTTATTGCCCGAGACCTGTTCCATCTTGGGGATCACCTCTTCCTTCAGCTGTTTGACCATATATGCGGTCATCTCAGGTGTTATTTTATGCGCTTCCTGGTAAGGTGTATGCAGAAGGGCAACCGGCACACCGGGATAAAGGCGCTCGAGGGTTTCGAACCATTTAAGGAAAGTAAAACAGCCGGTATAGCTTAAAAGCAGCAGGTCAGGGTTAGGGATCTTTTCACCCGTGGGGCCGATATTGCCGTTGATCATCATCCCCACATCGCATTTTACATAGGTGCAAACATCTTCGGAATGCCCATGCTGTTCCGCATCACGGATATAATCGCCCGATTTTTTCCTCATCCCCGACTGAAGTGCATTGATCTCAGGGTATACCGGCAGCATGCCAAATGAAAGAATGAGCTCGGAGATATTACCGGGGACAAAAGTGTACACTACCTTTTTACCGGTTTCTTTCGCAGTGCTAAGTTCCATGAAATGATTGGCTATCATCTCTTTCTGGATGATCATGCTGCGTTCTTTTGCTACATCCTTCGACATATGGTTTTATGATAAGCTGTTATTTATTTTTTTAGCTGAAGCGGCTCTTCCCAGAGCTTGATGGAATCGGAGAATGTCCCTACCTGTTCCTTGATTACCTTGAACTGCCCGGTATTTTCACTGTAAAGGAAACTGATAAACCGTATATTCCTGTCGTTGCACATCTTCTGCAATATAGGGTGATCGAGCAGGGCCGGGTCACAGAAACTGGGAGCGGCAAAGATCACACCGTCAACGTTCCTGCTTTTAATCAGTTCCAGAAGCCTGACTTCCTTGGGATTGCCAACATCATAAACTGATGACGAGAAAGTGCTTTTCTCAAGATAAGCATCGGTCAATGCTTTTATAGGATCAGCTGTATAAGTATCAATGTTTCCCATGATCCATCTCGAGCCCAGGAGAAAATCGTCCTCAATAATATAACACCCTGCCATTTCGATAGTTCGGATCAGCCCAAGGGGCGGCTGCTCACAAAAAGCACCCATCACCAGGACCCGGATTTTATCGAGAGGCTCACCGTTTTCCTCGATGACCAGGGCTATCACCTTCTCAAGGATGGCGTTATGGTCTTCCACAGGAATGACATATCCTGCGCGTACTATATTATAAACATCGGCAGCCGTCATTCTCCAGGGAAAGTCCTGCCTGATGGCATAAATACGGTGGATCAATTCACGGTTCCTGTTAAAAAGTGAGATGGAATGATTGAGCCGTTCAGGAGTAACACTTACACCGTTGATGTCAAAAACTGACTTAAGGACAGTCTGAAGTTCATGGATATAAAACTCCCCGCCTATATGGGATTTGAAATTCTGGGGAAGATCGAGATATTTCACAAAGGATCCTCTTTCAAGAAGCTGGAACATTCCCGAAAGGTTCCTGATGACATCACAGATCGAAGGGAAGATGAAACCGTCAAAGCCTTCAAAATGATTATCCAGGACAAGTTCCATGATACTCCTTGGCATATGGCATATATACGACTGGTAATATGCATCTCCTTTAAGGATCAGCTTTTTATCTCCCCCTCCAAGGATGCCGACGGCCAGGCCGTTTGCGGCATGTATGATCTCCCGGGGAAAATATACAGGCATATGACCAACCAGGACACGGTCACTGCTCTTTGATTTCCAATTTTTTGCGAAGGAAAAATTCAGGTCGAAGGCCAGTTCCTCACAATGCGCGGATATTTCAGACAGGGTATTCAGAGTGCAATCCCTTATTAAGTGAATAAATATAAATATGCTTTGTGGAACCAGTAAAGAGCGAGCTTTGGCAGCTAAGGATCAGATATCTTCGAAAGAGCATCCAAATGTAAAAAAAAAAATCGATTTAATCAATTATTGACATAGTTCTTTTTATGATTATTTAACATAATCTTAATATCCTTTTCATTGGATAATACATTGGATTTCTTGGCAGAATCCCTTATTTTTTCTACTTTCGCAGATTGCAAAAAAAATCCTTATGAAGTATGATATCATTGTAATCGGGCACTACGGTGGGCGGCCATGGCAGTTCGACACGCAGATGCCCTGGACAGTTGAACGCTTCACCCCCGGGGGGATGACGGCACAGGAGTGCATCGAGCATGTCTGCCAATTGAACAACGCTATGGCGGTACCCAGAGCATCTGGGGTTCTCTCCATCGTGTCGCGGAGCATCACAGAGGCAACGATTCCGCTCGGTGTGAACCAGGTGGCAAACGACCAGACGCTTTCCTGGCCTAATTTCTACTCCATCGTTCGCTGCACCACGCAGGATGGCCAGAGCTACTACGACGCCTATGGCAAACAGAATGGCGGGAACCTCCTAGAGGTGAGCAGTCAGCCCATGCTCTGGACCCTTAGCCAGGCCGGTGCGATGGCTGAGTCATACGCTGCCTGGTTCGGTAAGCCCCGGGCGACGGAAAGCCAAACGTGGACCCACCCTAACGCGGACACCGCACCCCCGTGGGAGGGTCTGCCCCCCTTCGCGAAGATCACCCTGAACGGGACCGGCCCCTGGCGGGTTATGTCCACCTCTCAAGACTTTGTCGAAGGCACTTGCAAGGCTGTGCTGGTGGAGGACTGATGACCATCTTCGTGCCTGGAACCCCGCGAATCAAACTGACGACTGTGCTCGGGGCCCCGGTCGTCTACCTTCCGATGCCGGATCCCGGGTTCCCCACCCTCGAATGGGTGGAGAAGTCTTACAAGACCGACCTCATCAATGGATCAGAGTCTTGCCGCAGGCTCGGCTACATCCCCGAGATCACGCTCAAGTGGGGGGCCTACGACGACCGCACCACTGAGGGTGTGGCTATCGGGCTCGCCAACGGGAATCGACCGTCCTTTGCGGACCTCATGTCGATCCTGGATAGCGCCCCCGGGTCGATTTCAATCAGCCCCGGGCCATCAGCCGGGGGCTTTGCCGCGCAGTCCTGGTCTGTGAAAACGGTCGGGGTTCTCCCCGGTGGGTTTGCCAAGGATCTGAGCATCACGCTTCGCGGCGGGACGATCTGCTCCACGAAAGTGCTGGGTAGCTTCTAATGTCAACCTCCGTCTCCTACGTCAAGGGTGGCACCAAAATCCTGTGCAGCTCTTCTGTGCTGCCCAGGCCCAGGCCCCAACTGGCCTGGCCGGTGCCCGGTTTCTCAGGCACCGATGAATCGTTCCTCTGTCTGACGCTACAGGGCATCACAGGGTCGGGAGCGGCAGGGGTGCTGGTGACTACACCTACCGCCCTCCCCGGCGGCCCTACGGCTGCCTGGACCCTCTACTGGACCTCCTACCAGGAGGTCGTCGTTGTCGTTGACCCGACGATCATCCCCCCACTTGACCCGGTGGTAGTCCCCCCGCCTGACTCAGCTTGGAATAGCCAGGTAGTCCCCAACGCAGGACTCGGTGATGGCCTGCTGCTGACTCCTCCCAATGGCTCCCAGGTCAGTTGCTACCTCGTCCGCATCGAAGCTGGGCAGACCTTCCGCTACGCAACGATCAGCACGACCACACCGATTGATACCACCCTGCTGGACATCGAACACATCCTGTCGGATGGCTGGATCACCGAGGGTTCCGAGAAGACCCAGATGCAGGGACTCTGGACGGTGGCCCAGGCAGATTACACGCGGCTCTATGCCCAGGCTTCAGCCATTTTCAACAACACGCTCGGCACGGGCGGGGCTGCGCTAGAGGCAAACGACCTAGTCGCGACGTATGCTGCGCTGGACGCAGTCAAGGCGAACTGGGCTGTCTCTACTGTGAGCACCGACGTATCCAAGATCACCCCCAGCGTCTCGTCCCGGTGGACGGCATGGATGAACGCGACCGCAGCCCTAACGGTGGAGATCACCTACCGGGGCCGGGGCATCTCGCAGGTAGTGGCGGCATCAACCCCGGCCTCCCCGTGGGGGCTGTTCATCCACGAGCCTGGCGCGACAACGACCATCACCGACTACTCCTCTGCGGAGCTTATCTCGGCGGGTGTCTACTCTGTCATCAAGTCCAGTTACGTCGGGAAATACTTCCTCTATGGATCGAACTTCAATTACGAGGGTGGCAGCGGGATCAACCACTTCGTGCATCTGTTCCAGTTGCGGGTGTCCTACAACAATGCTGCCAGGTATCATCTTGAGTCACTCAAAGGTTACCGGAACTACTACCGGACCTATCACTCCGGCGATTCCTTCGGCTCGGCATATGGCGGGGGCCGGTTTGTCGTGAACGAGGACGAGGACACGGGGGCCGTCAGCTTCAGCTACGTCGCTCAGATCGCCGCGCCCACGGGCCCGGGGATCGGCGGGGTCAAGCAGGGGACCGGGCTCACCATCGCTACTGATGGAACGATCTCCCTCAACGCAGCCACAGCCCTGGTGCTGGGCGGTGTGAAGCAGGGGGCGGGTGTCGCAATCGCCACCGATGGGACACTCACCATGCCGGTGGCGACCGCATCGGTTCTCGGTGGCGTGAAGATCGGTAGTGGAATCTCGGTCGATTCTGCGGGTGTGATCTCGTCTTCGGGCGGGGGCTACACACTGCCGGTCGCAACGGCAAGCATCCTCGGCGGGGTCAAGCAGGGGACCAACATCAGTATTGATTCCGCTGGTGTGATCTCGTCCTCTGCCTCTGGCGGCGGTAGCGTGACCAGTGTCAGCGGCACGGGGACGGTGTCGGGGCTGACCCTGACTGGCACCGTGACCACCACCGGGAGCCTCACGCTGGGTGGGGCCATCACGGGTCTTGAACCGACGATCCCCGCTGGCACCGCATCCTATTTCTGGCGGGGCAACAAGACTTGGGCCGCGCTGGCATCTGGGGATGTGACCACTGCACTCGGGTTCACCCCACTCTCGCCCTCCACTGGAGTGACCTCATTCAATACACGGACTGGGGCGGTATCGCTGGCATCTGGTGATGTGACCGGTGCGCTGGGGTATACGCCAGTGAACAAAGCTGGCGATTCCATGGGTGGGGCGCTCCAGTTTGGAACCGACATCGGAACCTCCAAACCCGCTGGTCTCTTCAAGCACGCAGACGCGGGATTCATACTCCAGGCGGGGAGTGGCTCCACCGATGATTTCGCCTTGGTGGATTACGCCTTCTCTCAGCGGATCATGCATGTGCCGCACAACACGTTCACCGTCGTGTTCGCTGGCGCAGTGACCGGGACGAGCTTCAACGGCATGACCGGACTTGGGGCCGCATCTCCGCTGATGGACTCGGCAGCTACGGTAGGCACCTCCACCCTCCTCTCCCGTCAAGACCACATCCACCCCAGCGACACCACCAGGTTGTGGAACACCTACCTAGTGAATAAGTCCCTGAGTGACGCGAACACGATCACGCTCGGGACAGAGACCCACTACCTCAACCAAGCTTGCACGTATAAGCCCGCAGGGACCGACCACGCTTGCCTGACGATGGCCTATTCGACCGCGTGGGCAGTACAGCTGGCGGGGGACTGGCGGAACAACAACTGGTACGTCCGCAACCAGAATGCCGGGACTTGGGGGGCCTGGGCGACACTGCTCACCACAGGCAACATCAACACCCAGGCGGCCACCCTTCAGGCCATCTCGGCCATGCGTGGTGCGCCGATCATCGGCACATACGCTGAGATGCTGGCGAATACTTGGGTCACCCCCATCGCAAACGTGACCTTTTACTACGCGACCGACCACACTGCCAGCGATGGCAAGCCCGGCGCCTTGTATCTCTACACTGGATCTGGGTGGACGGAGCAGACCCCATCCGTGGTGGCCGGGCGAGTCACGGCTGCGGTCATCTCGGCTGGGGCCATAGGCGCCACCTCCCTCGCTACCCGTGTCGCCCTGGTCAGTCAGGTGATCTGCTCCGAGGTGTTCCAATCGGGTGGGGCAGGCTATTCGACTTGGTCCGTCCCCGGCAACAACACTGGCACCCCCGTGGGCTGGGCCATCTACGCGAGTCCCATCGCGACCAAATACGCAGACTCGACCACGGACAATGTGGTCGCCGAGTTTGGCGGGAACATCTCTATCGGGGGGATGAAAGCTGCGGTCATCGTTGACCGGATCAAGGGGAACACCTACCCGTTCACCAGCTCCGGCACCTGGACCTGTCCCGAAGGCATCACCACCGTCAAGATGACCCTCCAGGGGCCGGGCGGGGCAGGAGCGGACGGGACGGTGGACTATTCAGGAGGAGGTGGGGGAGGCGGGGCCTTCATCAAACGGGATGTGGTTGTTGTCCCGGGGACCGTCTATGGCGTCAACATCTCCAACTACGGCTACGTCCAAGTTGTCGGAGGCGCCGTGAACCTGGTCGCATACGCTGGCTCGGCGGGGTCGGGGATCTCCGGCGGGGCCGGGGGCGCGACCTACGGTGTCACAAACGCGGTCGGGTTCCATCCGGAATTCGAGTGGTCGGAGATCGGACACATCGGCGCAACCAGCCGGGTCCGCGACGATCTCGGTGGGGAGCTGATGCTCGCCGGGGCCATCGGCGGCCAGCAGTATTCCCTCGGAGGGAATGGCGGAACAGGCGGCGGGTCCAGTCGGTCAGGAGGATCAGCCGGGACACTCGGCCAGACGGGCTACGTGAGGATCAAGTGGTAAGCAAAGGAATCAATCAGTAGCGTCTTCAACCCCGGGAGTTCTCATGGCAACAAATCTCATCTTTGACCAGGCCACCACCAACAGGCGGGAGTTCCAGTGCCTCAACGCTAACGGCACTGCCGTTAGCTTTACCGGCTGCACGCTCAACTTCTTCGCCCATCTCGGCTCCGATTACTCGGGCCCGAAGATCATCGATCTGGACAATGCGTCCAAGGGTGGCGTGCTTTTGGTGTCTGGTAGACCTGTGGTCACCTTAACCGCGCCCCAGTCCATTGCGCTGCCCCTCTACCGGGCGCCCGGCATCTCGGGTGCTGAAGTGTTGTCTGACGGGACCACTCGCTATGACACGGGCGCCTTGTGCCAGTGGTCCTTGCTGTGCAACTGGGTCAACGGTGACACCACTCTTCTCTCCAGCGGCTCCATGATCATCACCCGGCGGTAGGAGGGGCAATGTCTGACAACACCATCAGCGTAAGAGTCCTGCCACCCGCCCCGGTAGCGACGGTGCTGATTTCGGAGCAGGGCCCCCCGGGGCCAAGGGGAGAGCCTTTCTTTTTCAGACAGATTTCCGAATCTATGGAATGGATGGTCGCGCACAACCTCGGGCACTACCCGCTTGTCTCTGTGTCGGACTCGGCGGGAAGTGTCCTGATGGCCCAGGTCAACAACATCGACACAAACAATCTGACTGTCCGCTTCAATCTTCCCATTACCGGCACGGCATCGTGCGTCTAGATCCAGGAGATCACCGTGGCTATCCCGATCATTACCAATCTTGATGGTGGGGCAAGCGTCCAGCTCCAGAACATGCTGCTCCACATCCTCACGTCGGATCCCGGCAGCCCGGTGCAGGGCCAGTTCTGGTTCAACAGTGGGTCCAAGGTGGCGCGGTTCCACGACGGCACTGCCACCCAGACCCTGGCGATGCTCTCGACCAGGCTTGACCAGTTCGCCGCACCGACCAGCGCCCTGGCGATGAACGGCAACAAGATCACGGGCCTCGCCACTCCTACCGCCAGCGGGGACGCTGCGACCTGGGACTGGGTGAACTCAGTTGTGAACGGTTACGACTGGAAGCAGTCGGTGGCTGCGGCATCCACTGGGGCCATCGCGTTCTCCGGCTCGGCGCCTGACACGCTGGACGGTGTGACCCTCGCGGTCGGCAGCCGGGTACTCCTGAAGGCCCAGACGGGTGGGGTGGACAACGGCATCTACGTTGTGTCCTCGCTCGGCACTGGCGCGGACGGCACCTGGGTGCGTGCCTCGGATGCGAGTTCATCCGCCATGGTCACGACCGGCATGACCGTGTTCGTGGATGGAGGCACTGCCAACGGCAGCACCAGTTGGTCCTTGGTAACGGCCAGCCCAACGCTCGGCACCACGGCGCTGGTCTTCACCCAGACCTCAGGCCAGGGTAGCTACACAGGCAGCAACCTCGGGACCGGGACGGTCATCTACGCTGGGTCCAGCGGGAATCAGTTCCAGTTCAACTCCCTGGCCTCCGGCAACACTGCTATTGGTCTTGCCCTCGCTGCGGGGACCATCACTGCCACCTTCGCCCCCGGCAACGTGGACAAGAACGCTCTCGGCGGATCTGTCCTGTCGGTCGCCAACGGTGGCACCGGCTCGGCCACCCAGAACTTTGCTGACCTCTCCACCACGCAGACCATCGGCGGGGCGAAGACCTTCTCATCCACGATCACCGGCAATGTGAGCGGCACTGCTGCCAACGTCACTGGCACGGTTGCGGTGGCTAACGGTGGCACCGGGCAGACCACGGTGCAGGCTGCCATCAATAGCCTGGTCGGCGGGGCTGGGTCTTCGGGGCAGGTTCTCCGCAGCAATGGCACCAACGTGGTCATGGCCGCCCTGGCCTCCACCGATCTCCCGGCGACCATCGCTGCCGACACGACCGGCACTGCTGCCAACGTCACTGGCACGGTCGCAGTGGCTAACGGCGGCACGGGTGCCGTCACTGCTCCTCTGGCGCGGGCGGCTTTGTCCGCTGCGGTCCTCGGGGCCAATAGCGACATCACCAGCTTGTCTGGTTTGACCACTGCCCTCACGGTCGGGCAGGGTGGCACTGGCGCGACCACGCTCACCGGGTTCGTCTACGGCAACGGGGCAGGGGCCTTTACGGCTTCCACCACCATCGCTGGTTCCGCCATCTCGGGTAACATCTCCGGCACTGCCGCGAATGTGACGGGGACGGTCGCAATCACCAATGGTGGCACGGGTCAGACCACTCGCCAGCTCGGACTGAACGCAATCGCCGGGGCAGTTACCTCGGGCCTGGTCATGCGGGGCGACGGCACGAATGTCGGCATGGGTTCCCTGCTCTCGTCCGATCTCCCGGCGACCATCGCTGCCAACACCTCTGGCACAGCCGCTGGGCTGTCTGCCACGCTGGCTGTCGCGAGTGGCGGCACGGGAGCCACTACGGCACCCCTGGCGCGGGCGGCATTGTCCGCTGCGGTCCTCGGGGCCAATAGCGACATCACCAGCCTCTCTGGCCTTACCACTGCGCTCACGGTGGCGCAGGGTGGCACGGGCGCGGCGACTGCTGCTGGGTCGAAGACGAACCTGGGGTTCATGGGCCGGTATGCGGTCAACAACACTGCCGGGGCCAGCAGCACGGTCAACCATCTGCTCAACACCACGGACATCACCGTGAGCGTCTGGGAGCTGTCGGGCAGTAAGCGGATGGTCATGTGCGAGGTGGACATCACGGATGCCAACCACATCGTCGTGTATACCGCCAACAGTCCTTCCGCCGGAGCCTACCGCATCGTTGTCATGGGCTAGTCCATGAGCATCCCAGCCCTAAGCCCACTCACACTCTTGAGCCTGGCTACCGACCCCTCCACGGGGTCGGTGGGTGATCACTATTTCAACACCGCCACCTCTGCCATCAAAGTCTGTACGAATGCTACAGGACCGATCTGGGCTGCGGTAGGTAGCGGGGGAGTGTCCCTCGGCTCCGCAACCCCTCTCGTCGATGGGACCGCAGCAGTCGGGACAAGCTCCAGCGCCAGCCATGAGGACCATGTCCACCCGAAGGCCACCCCATCGATTCAGACAGTGACCTCTTCCGCTACGGTCACCCCGGCGCAGACCGACGACCAGGTTGTGATCACGGCCCAGGCCGCTGGGTTGACGCTGGCGAATCCCGCAGGGTCTCCAGTCCAGGGGCAGAAACTCATCATCCGCAGCAAGGATAACGGCACGGCCAGGGCTATTACGTTCGGGAGCCAGTACCGCGCAATGGGGAATACTCTGCCAACTACTACGGTAGTGGGGAAGACCACATATCTCGGGTTGATCTTTAATTCCACAGATACCAAGTGGGACTTGGTCGCCTTGGCGCAGGAGGCTTAGGTGGCAAACTACACTTGGACCGAGTGTCCGAATACCTCAGACACCCATCGTTCAATATGTTGTTCCGATGACGGAGTCTATGTCTACGCTGGTTTTGGTGAAAAAATATTCAAAAGTTCTAATTCTGGCGTGAGCTTCACCAATATTAGGAGCCTATCCGGTAATTCCTTTGGGATGTGCAGCAGGAATGGGAACGTCGTGTCCTACGCACTAACTTCCGGTCCTGTGTGGGTATCTACTGACTACGGGTCGAACTGGTCAAATCCAATACCTTACGGACAAGGCTGGCAATCTGCGTGTATGACACCCGATGGTAGTAAAATCTTTCTAACAACCTACATATTTTACCCAGTTATCGTAACAACATCGGATATGAATTACCAATACCTATATGAGTTTTATCCAAACCAGACACACGCAATATTTGGAGCATATATTTCTCCAGACGGTTCCCATTTGGCGTGTTATGACGGCACTTCTTATGTTGAGCGGTACTCATCCGATGGTGGTGCGAGTTGGTCTTACGCCGGGATGTATTATGCCTGTCCGACCAGTCAGGCTGTTTCACGGGATGGCACTAGCCGTATTTATGGCGGGAATTGGACTAGCTATTTATGTGGATCGTCGGACTTTGGCGTTACTTGGTTCACGATCACTCGTCCTTGGGTTTGGTCACCACAATTTGTTCCCACTAATTTCGCCACAAACGGGGATGGGTCAACCATCATTATGGCTAATGGGCAGAATCCAGGCGACGTTATGTATTTATCCCGCGACTTTGGAGCTACCTGGGTTGCCACGGCAAGTTCACGTAATTGGACTTCCGTTGCTATCTCATCTAATGGCGCGGTTGCTTATGCCACCGTTTGGTATGGAAACATTTGGAAGGGCGTACTGGACCCACCTACCATTACCTCTCTTAATAATCCTTCTGGGTTGGTAGGTGCCACTATTTATGTTTACGGGACGTTGTTCACTGGAGCCACGGCTGTAAGGTTTAATGGTGTCCCCGCCATCTCTTTCGGAGTTAATGCAGACGACCTCTTCCACGCGGTTGTCCCGGTAGGTGCGACAACTGGGACAATATCTATTGATGCTCCCAGTGGAACGGCTACAAGCACGGCTGTATTTACGGTGACCAAGCCCGGCACCTCCAAATTCTTTGAAGTTTTATAGGAGTCCGACCATGTCCATCATTTCCCCCCTCCCCGAAGATCCCCGCCCAGTGGCGGTCTCCCGCGAGACCCGCACCTACGAGGTCCGCATCATCGTTGGTCGCGGCGAGACCCCTGTGGTTATCGGTTCCCGCGAAGATTACCTACTGGACTCCGCAGGTGTTCCCATCGCCCCTCCCGCCCGTAGGCACTTCGTACGCAGGGACTTCACCACGGAGTTTCTGGAGGCCAATCCCACGATGGTGGCGCTCATGCAGACCATCGCAGACACGATGGACGCCTGGGAGGCCGAGGACGTAGTCGCGGCGAACCTAGCCGCTGGCTTATCAGTGACAACAGGCCCCCCAAGTGATGAATACCTAGCGATGGTCCGGGCCGCTGCCGCTGCTGCGGTGGTCTCGCCCCCCGTCCTACCCGTCTAGTCTTCGTCCTGGAGTGATGCGTGCAGAGCGGGGATCTCGTCTTCTTTCATGGGCGCGGGTTCACCAGTTGGATCATCCGCTGGTGGGCCCGCAGTGAGTGGTCGCACGTCGGGGTTCTCTGGGTGGTGCTGGGCGTGCCTCTCGTAATCGAAACTCGGTTGGGGCTGGGAGTCTCTGTCAGCTCACTTGCCAATCGCCAGATCGACCACCCCACGGTGGTCCCCTCGGGCCGCCAGCTCGACCTCGACCTCGCTCTCCGTCACTTGGGCCCATGGTATGGGGTGGACGGGGCGGGGCAGGGGGATGCAGAGGCGTTCAGCGACCGGGCAGGCTGGGAGTGCTCCGAGCTGGCTGCGGCCCTCCTTGGCCTCCAGGAGCGCATTTGCGGGTGGACGACCCAGACCCTATACGAGCGGGTCACTCGGGAGTGGTAGGGGCCATGGAAGCCACGATGCTGTCCACCGTGGATGAGGCTGCGATGATTGCGGCCTTGTCATTGAGATGGGTGTAGCGTTTCGTTGTCTGGTAGCTCTTGTGCCCCAGGAGTTCACCCACCTGGCCGAGGGTCAGACCGTTCGCCAGGGCAGAAGCAGCAAAGGAATGCCTCAGGTCGTGGAGCCTCAGGTCAGGGCATCCCGCTTCCATTCGGATAGCTTCCCATAGCTTTTTCGGGTTTTTGACGCCAGTGATTGTGCCATTAGTGCGGGGCAACTGTTCGATCACAAGCATGGCTGCGGGGGGTAGGTGGATGGTCCGGACATCATCGTCCTGGTCAGTCTTGTGCTCGGTCAGCACGATCTTGTTCCCGTGAAGGTCAGTCCACATGGCCTTCGCGATTTCACCCTTCCTGGCCCCGGTGAAGATGACCAGATACAGGAAGGCGAGAGAACCGATGTTGTGCTTGTCCAGAGCCTTCTTACGGAATATAGCCTCGATCTTCCTGGACTCATCGTCGGTCTTATACCTCTTCCGCTTCGTCTCGGGGTTCTTCATTACCCCCGTCGTGAGGTTCTTCGCGCACCACTCCAGTGGAGCGATCCCGAAGCGGAACATGGTCGAAAGCAGGGCGAGAATCCGGTTCGCCTGGATAGGCCCACTTACCTCCGTGAGCTTCACATGCATGTCGGCTATGAGTCCGAAGTCCAGGTCAGAAAGCTTCGACATCGCCAACGAATGGAAGCGGGCTTTCGGCGGGGCCTTCTGCCCGGGTTCCGCAGCCGGTGCATGGAAGAATTTTTCCCACACACGCAAGTCCTCCCCTGCGGTTTTCTTATTCCCCCAGATGCGCTTGCGGCACTCAAAAAAGAGGTCGTCCAGCGTGTGCTCGCTCCGGCCCGCTGCCATCTTCTGGCTGGGGTCACGACCGGCCCCGATCTCCACCCACATCTCCCCGGCCAGCTTTCTTGCCTGAGACAGGGTGATGGTGCCGTAGTCGCCGAGCTTGGGCTTCCGCTGGACCCCGGCTTTTGTCCGGTAGTAGAGGTAGAATGTCTTCTTGGTGGCGCCGCACCGTAGGTGGAGCCCCCGCACGTTTGTGTCCCACAGCTCCTCCCCGGGGAAGGCTTTCGGGATGTTCTTGTCAGAGAGCGTCAGAGGTTCTTTCTCAGGTAGCACATTGGTAGCAGACACGGTGGATTACCCCCAACCCATCGTGAACCTAAGTGATTCATTTATCAAGTGGAGTGATGCGTAGGTGACAACATGAAGGCATTGTCCTCTCACTCTTAATCAGAGGGTCCCCGGTTCGAGTCCGGGAGGGACCACCAAAAGGAAGGGAGCCACCATATAGGTGGCTCCTGGACTTTTCCGGCATGATTTTTAAGCCCCAGGACACTCAGGTAGCACATTGGTAGCACCCGAGCCAGCCGCAGAGTCTACCTCGGGGATCAGCAGAATCATCTCGGTGGCCAGGTATGCCGTCAGGTAGGCCAGGGGTTCGTCGTTGGTCTGGCTCACCCGCACCCTGCACGTCTTGAGCACCATCCAGGCCATGTGGACAGCTTCGTGGATGGCAATGGGCGCCCCACCCTCGAAGACACACATCAGCCTGTGGTTGCCCCCGCTGGCGTCGGTGACGGTGTAGCACACCCCCCGGCAGTCATCCAGGTTGGTGTCCTCACCCTTGATGGTGCTCACCGAGCGGATGAAAGCCTTGCCCTCCTCCCGGTCGGTGACCAGGTAGACATCCACGTCGTAGACCGGGATGGTCTTGCAGAGGATGGTCATGCTGCCCCCTGTTCGTTTTTCAGCCTTGTACCCGGAACGTGAACACGACCGCTTGTCAGGAAAGAGGTGTAGTTTTCCTGACAGAACCCCTCGCCGTGATCACTCATCAAGATCTTCTTTCTCAACGGAATAGCCGAGGGCCCGCAGCCCCGGCAAAATGACATCGTCCAAAAGCTGGGGCCAGGAGCAGTGCCCTGAAATGTCAGAGGTGTAGGTCGTCCTGATCCCGTCCCCCGTGCGGACCAGGATGAACGTGGTGAGGGCAGGGGGTTCCAGGGGATGGGTCATTCGTGCCCCCGCACCTTCGCCGGAGACTCGACCTCGAAGTAACGACGCCTCTCGACGGAGAAGTTCCGGACCAAATCTTCCCCGGCGATCTCCCACGAAACGATCAGGCCGCCCAGTGCAGGCTGGCCGCCGAG
>CAIJYT010000179.1 GCA_903824935.1 uncultured Bacteroidales bacterium
GCACCGAACATCACACCTTTCAACCTTGTAAACTGGACTGATGCCGAAATTTACAGGGCTATTACAAGCGGGGAAAGCAGAAACGGCAGGGCTTTGTTCCCCATTATGCCATATTTTGCTTACGGGACTCTTGACAATGAAGATATTTACTCGATTATCGCCTATATTCGTTCAATTCCTGTGATCAGGAGCACGCCTCCCGCATCTGATGCCGCTTTCCCGATGAACCTTGTCGTGAGGACCTTCCCCAGGAAGGCCCGGCCTTCAACTAAACCTTCATCCGACGACAGCATTAAATACGGGGAATACCTGGTAAGAGCTGCGGCATGCATAGAATGCCATACGACTGCCGAACACGGCCAGATCGTGAAGTCACTGGCGTTTGCAGGCGGCAGGGAATTTATCATGCCCAGTGGCGTGCTTACTTCCCCGAATATCACACCTGATCCTGAAACCGGTTTAGGCAAAATGAGCCGTGAGAATTTCATCAAACGATTCAAGGGATATGACCCTCTTGTTTACAACGCAGGAAAACTGGGCAGGAACGATATGGCTAGCATTATGCCATGGACCATGTATGCCGGGATGGATGCAAAAGACCTTGGGGCAATTTATGCATACCTTCACTCATTGCCTGCAAAAAAGAATGTTGTTGTAAAGTGGAAACCATTGCAGTGAACCGTGAATCGTAATCCGGTTCACGATTCACCGTTCACGGATCACCGGTTAGTGTGTTGCTCCGAAAACCATTCCGCTTATCATGGGGATGAGCCAGATGACCCAGACGAAGAGGCTGAATTTGTGAAAATTTGCAATTTGTTTTTCATTTTTCCTGACCAGCACTATAGTTGCCCAAACGGCGTGGAACAGCATAAGAAGGATTGCGATGTTACCGGTTATCCCGTGAAAAGTGCCCCTGAACAGGCTTCCGCTGATGATGCTCATGGCAGTGGTGCCTGTAGTATCGGCTACAAACCCTGCCCAGAAAAATGCGAGGTGCCACCATTTCAACCGCATCTGTATCCTTTCGGCCCAAACTCCCACAGTATACAGGAGGCAGGCGATGTTGATAAATAAAATGGCCGTGATAAGGGTGGAACTCATGAGGCAAAAATAGATTTTTTTTTGAAATAAAATCAGGTTAAGCCCGAAATACAATTCTTATCTATATTTGTGTTGAAACTTAAAAAAATTGAATAGTGCAGACTATTTTAGGCAGCGGGGGTTCTATCAGCAAGGAACTGGTACCTGTTCTTCCGCAATATACAGACCGTATCCGGCTCGCCGGAAGGAATCCGAAACCATTTACCGGAAAAGAAGAACTGTTCAGTGTGGACCTGCTTGATGCGGAGAGGACTGCCAGCGCGGTTGAGGGTTCTGATGTGGTTTACCTCCTGGCAGGGCTGCTGTATGATACAAAGGTGTGGGCTGCAAGCTGGCCCAGGGTTATGGAGAATGTGGTTCTGGCCTGTAAAAAACACAAGGCCAGGCTTGTATTCCTTGATAATGTTTATATGTATGGATTGGTGAAAGGGAAGATGACCGAGGAAACTCCTTACAATCCATGCAGTCGTAAGGGCGGGATCAGGGCCGGCATTGCCAGCTACCTTATGGATGAAGTTAAAAAAGGGGACCTCCAAGCACTTATCGCCCGTTCGGCCGATTTCCTTGGACCAGGCGCCTTCAATACATTCATGCACGCCATGGTGTTTCTGAAACTGAAGGACAGGAAAAGTGCAACCTGGCTGTGCAACGACAACGTAAAGCATTCATTCTCCTTTACTCGCGACCTGGGTAAAGCCGTTGCCCTCCTCGGGAATGCAACTGATGCGTTTAACCAGGTTTGGCATCTTCCCACCGCAGGGGATCCTCTTACTGGTCATGAATTTATTTCAACGGCAGCCACGGCAATGGGGGCAGATCCGAAATACTCGGTGATGAAGCCATGGATGCTTAGCATGGGCGGGCTGTTCAACCATCTGGCCAGGGAAAGCGTTGAAATGGCTTACCAGTATAAGTATGAGTACCTGTTTGACAGCTCGAAGTTTGAGAGCAGGTTTTTCAAGGCAACCCCCTCAGTTGAAGCAGTAAAACTGACTGCTGCATCGTACTGAAACAACAGGGATCATTTAATGACTTAAGTAAATCACCGCTTGCTGAGGAATTTGGGTCCATGGCTTGCCCTGCGTGAATCTCTGTTTATTCTTTGCAAACGGCCCGGGCAATCACAATCCTCTGGATTTCGGCAGTTCCTTCGTAAATCTGTGTCAGCTTTGCTTCACGCATCAGGCGTTCAACATGGTATTCCTTCACATAGCCATAGCCACCATGGATCTGCACGGCTTCGGTGGTTACCCACATTGCGGTATCGGCTGCGTAAAGCTTGGCCATGGAACTGGCTGTTCCGTATGGCTGGCAATTATCTTTCAGCCAGGCTGCTTTGTAAACAAGGTTTTTTGCAGCTTCAATACGGGTAATCATGTCGGCCAGCTTGAAGGCAATGGCCTGGTGATTGATGATCTCGATGCCAAAAGATTTGCGCTCTTTTGAGTATTTCAGGGCTCTTTCGTAAGCTCCTTCGGCAATACCCAAAGCCTGGGCGGCTATCCCGGTCCTGCCGCCTTCAAGAAGTTTCATCGCAAACTTAAAGCCGAAACCGTCTTCTCCTATCCTGTTTTCCTTGGGTACAACCACATCAGTAAACATTACAGAATGTGTATCGGAACTTCGCATCCCCATTTTATCCTCATGCGGGCCAAGTGTAATGCCGGGTGAGTTACGTTCTACAATGAAGGCATTGATACCTTTGGTTTTAATCCCCGGGTTGGTCTGGGCAACGACCAGGTATGTAGAGCCTTTATCGGCGCTTGTGATCCAGTTCTTCACCCCGTTTATAAGATAGTGGTCGCCTTTATCGATCGCTGTTGTACGCTGGGAGGAAGCGTCGGAGCCGGCTTCAGGTTCGGATAAAAGGAAAGCCCCTATTTTCTCACCGGTAGCCAATGGTCTCAGGTATTTCTCTTTCTGTTCTTTGGTCCCGAAATGTTCAATCCCGTAACAGGCAAGTGAATTATGAACTGCAAGGATCACCGCAACTGAAGCGTCGCATTTCGCAATTTCTTCAATAGCAATTGCATAGGAAATATTGTCCATACCCCCGCCTCCCCATTCGGGAGAAACATTCATCCCCAGGAAACCCAGTTCGGCAAGACGACGGATATGTTTAGCCGGATAGATGCTGTTAGCATCGCGTTCAAGCACATCGGTAAGAAGTTCGCGATGTGCAAAATCCCTTGCAGAGTCGCGGATCATTTTCTGTTCTTCAGTTAGTTCGAAATTCATGGTAGCAAATTTGAATCTTGTTTACATTTTCTGTGATGCGGGATGTCTGGGTTGCTGGGTGACTGGGTTACTGGGTTATCTCCTTTCTGGCTATGTCATATTCCTCAATCATCTCTTTCACGATCTCCCCGGCAGGCTGCACCCTGTCAATCATTGCTGCAACCTGTCCTATTTCCAGTTCACCTTCTTCGGTATTTCCATCAAACATTCCAAGCCGGGCCCTGCCCTTTCCGAGCAATTGCTGCAGTTCTTCAAGCCCGGCGCCCCTGTTTTCCGAATCACTGACCTGCTGAAAGAATGCATTTCGGATGAGTCGGACAGGGATAAGTCTTTTCAGCGACAGCATGGTATCACCTTCCTTTACTTCTGTTATTTTTTGTTTGAATGCCTGGTGCGCCGATGATTCTTCAGATGCAGCGAATCTTGATCCAACCTGGACTCCGTCGGCACCGAGTACCATAGCGGCAAGCATTCCGCGGCCGGTGGCTACGCCACCGGCCGCTATCAGCGGTATCTGCACCGACTTTCTCACCAGTGGAATAAGCGTGAACGTCGTTGTCTCCTCGCGCCCATTATGCCCCCCTGCTTCAAAACCTTCTGCAACAACAGCGTCAACACCGGCCTGTTCACATTTCACCGCAGACCTTGCACTGGCAACCACGTGAACAACAGTAAAACCAAATTCTTTAAGCCAGGTGGTATATTTTGCAGGATTCCCTGCCGACGTAAAAACGAGCTTTACCCCATGCCGTACCATGATCTCGAATTGCTTTTCGACATATTGGTAAATCAGAGGGACATTCACCCCGAAAGGCCTGTTTGTCGCAGCCTTGCATTTTGTAATATGCTCCTCCAGCACCTCGGGGGTCATCGACCCTGCACCAATCAGTCCCAGCCCCCCGGCATTGCTCACTGCCGCAGCAAGCCTCCAGCCACTGCACCAGATCATGCCCGCCTGGATAATAGGGTACTCTATTTCGAACAGAGATGTGATACGGTTATTCACGCAGTAGTACTTTATCAGGGAAAGGAAATGAATATCGAATATTGATCAACGAATGTCGAAGTACGAAATAATAGGTTCAACATTATTCGCACCAATTGTTTATTTTATTTGTGTGCTTATTTCGGCTTAGCCAAACATCATTCAATGTTCAATATTCGAAATTCATTTTTTAAAAACTATTGAGACCAGAGTCTTGTCATCCCCTCCCATATTCGCCATAAGGCCATACGGACGGTCATCCGGAATATTCACCTGGGCTGCGCCGGCCTTGCCTTTGAGTTGTTCCCATAAGGTCACTGCCATATGAACGCCGGTCCCCCCCGTGGGATGACCCCAGCCGATGAGGCCGCCTGTGGTATTGATCGGGAAATTCCCGTCCCTGGCAGTGTTCCCTGCAATAACATACTCAGGTCCTTTGCCGTGTTCGGCAAGACCGAGCGCTTCCACTGCCATGATCCCGGCTACTGTAAAACAGTCGTGTATCTCAGCAGTTGCAACCTGGTTAATCGTGATCCCGGCAAAATCAAGCGCATTCGAAACAGCCTGTTTCATGGTCGTCAGGGCAGTCTTGTCGGGAGGAGGCTTGGTTATATCTTCTTCTACCTGGCCGAAACCAACCACTTCAACAGCATCAGAAACAGAGATGCCGCAACGTTTCAGACCTTCCTCGCTCATGATGGCAATAGCCGAAGCCCCGTCCGACACCTTTGAACAATCCAGGGCCGTGAGGTTCTCAAGAAAAGCTTTGGCATTGGGTTCAACCATTGCCGCAGCTTCAAGGTCCTTGGTTGTATTATGGTATTCCTGTGCAGTTGGGCAAAGCCTTGCATTCTCTATTGCATTACGGTACCAGCGGGCAAACCCCTTACGCGTCGTTTCCCTCCCGAATTTTTCAAAATATGCCCCTGCCCTCTCGCTGAACTGCCCCGGGAAAAAATATGCATGCCCGTCCTTACGCATCGCAGCCCATCCTGCCGGAGCTAAAAAGTCGGCACAGTAAATCGCCTTCACCGTATTCTGAACCTCGAACCCTACAGCCAGAACCACTTCGGCGGTCTCGGCAAGTATGCTCTTGATCCCGCTCATCAGGGCCAGTCCGCCTGTTCCGCAGGCTCCCTCAACACGGATCGCCGGTTTGTACCGCAACCCCTCGTCAATAAAAGGAAAGAATGCAGCCAGGTTGGCCTGCCTGTTGAAACGCGAAGCCATAAAGTTCCCGATCACACACTCATCCACATTCTTTGCCCCGCCAATCATCTTCAGCGTACCCTGCCCTGCTTCCTTTATATAATCTTCAAGCCCCGGGCGGTCTTTTTTCGGATGGAATTCCTTGCGACCGCTACCCATTGAAATGGTATTGTAACCGGCCACCATATATACTTTTCTTCTAAGTTTTTTCATTTGAACGTTATTTACAACCCAACATGATATTTTTTTTCTTTTTCCCAGTTACCCAGTAACCCAGCACCTCTTCCAATCAATCCAGATACTCATTGATAGGGCCATAAGCATGAAAAAACCCGGTAAGCAGCACAGTGTTCACATCTGCATCGTTGTATGCAACTCCGCTAGCAACAAGGTGTTTGCCGATTTCTCTGGATTTTTTTGCATAATTCCTTGTAATCTCAGCCCCGAGCGTATCGGCCGATTTCAGCTGGGTAAAGTAGGGTTTCAGGATCTCGTCCTTCGCCTTGTTTCCCACCACGGCTTTCCATGCTGGTGCAGCCGGCATGGCGCCCAGTTTTGCTTCCACGGCAGCCTGCATCTGGCTCACCGGCACATATTCGCTTTTCAGGGGATCATAAACAGCAACAATCCTGCCTTTTTCATATTTCATGACGCCGTCCTTCTGGGAACCGTCGGAATACTGTCCGCCCTTGATGCCCTGCTCCAGCAACTTGTCGAGGAGCTTGCTGTGGATCTCTTCATCCCTGGTGAACGGGTTCATAACGAACATGATGAAGCTGCAAACGTCCACACCAACGTAGTCGATAAGCTGGAAAATACCCATAGGCCTCACCAGGGCCTCCTGGCTGATTCGGTTCGTTGCATAAATGGCTTCAGATATTGACATGCCTTTGTCCATAAAGATATGGACCACCTCCACGGCGTAAAGTATGTCGCGCATGAAATGCCCGTTACCTATGAACCCTGCAATGTCATGGGCCGGGACAACTATTTTCCTGAGGTTCTTTGCATATGCAAGGGCAAATTCATCCACTTCTTTTAAGGTTTGATTACTGCGGATGACTTCCACCAGCTTCTGAACAGCAGGGGGATTGTAAAAATGGAAGCCGATGATGCGTCCGCCCAGCCCTGCGCCTTCATCCAGAACCGTAATGGGGATGGATGAAGTATTGGTGAAGAACCAGGGCTGTTTCGGATTGTTCTGGTTTATCTGGGAGAATATTTTGATCTTCAGGGCCGAGTCTTCCTTGATTGCCTCAAAGACCATGTTTGAATCATAGGCAGCTTCAAGCCTGGTGGTGGGCCTTACCACGTTCATTACATCGAAAATGTACTGGGCAATGATCTCGTCGTTATCGACCAGGTCGTGACGATCGGCATAGATCTGCCTGATTGCATGGACCTTCTTTTCCGCAATCTTGAGGATCTGGGCTCTGAGGTAACGCATTACACCTGCAAGCGCCTCATCCGACACATCGATGGCATTCAGTACAAAGGTCTTTCCCTTGTTCCCGGGCTTCAGGCTCAGGTCGGCCATTTCGACTGCCGTAAGCAGCAGAATGCCGCTTCCCATTTTACCTGCGGCACCCAGCACCGACACATGCTGTAATCTTTCTTCGTAAGTCATTGGTTTTATGATTTGGTTTTTGGTTTATCAATTAACAAAGTAGCGAAGTAGCGAAGTAGCGAGATAGCGAAATTTTCGCTACTTCGCCATTTCGCTATTTAATTTACCACTGGGGTTTCCTCTTCTCCATAAACGCCTTCATCCCTTCCTGGGTGGCGGCTTCTCCGAAAAGTCTCCCGAATTCCTCAGCTTCCATCCTGCATCCGGCATCAAAAGGCATGGCTGCCCCCATTCGTGTCATTTTCTTAACCGAAGACACTGCCTGTGATCCGTTGGAAGCAATCTTGCCCGCCATCTTCATCACTTCTTCCATTAGAGCCTCAGGTTCAACGACTTTCTGCACCAGTCCCATTCTCAGCGCATCATCGGCAGTGATAATATCGGCAGTTTCAAGAAGGTACAATGCGTTTCCTATTCCAGCGATCCTCGAAAGGCGCTGCGTCGCTGCATAACCCGGGATCAGCCCAAGGCTCATTTCCGGCTGGCCGAATTTAGCTGCCTTGCTGGCAATCCTGAAATCACATGACATCGCCAGTTCGCAACCGCCACCCAAAGCAAAACCGTTCACGGCAGCGATCACAGGGACCCTGAAATTTTCAATACGGTCGAAAGTGTCCTGCCCGAACTTCGAAAAAGCGGTTCCCTGTTCGGGTGTCATCCCCGACATCTCAGAGATGTCGGCACCGGCCACGAAAGCCTTGCCTTCACCAGTAATTACAACAACCCTCACATCATCCCTGGGTTCCAGGTCGTCGAGGCAATGGTTCATTTCTTTGAAGAACTCCGAACTGAGCGCATTCAATACGGCCGGGCGGCTGATTGTTACCGTGGCGATACGGTCGGCAATCGAGATTTTAAGAATTTTATAATCCATCGTTAATTAATTAACAATTAATTGGTTTTGACGATTTAAATGTAATAAAAATAGGCAGCGAAAAATAATTTTCAGGAAAAAATCATAGGTTTACACACGAATTTGGAATCGTTCCAAGCACACAGGTTTTTGAAAACAGCCGATCACAAGGCGGTTGTTCCCTGAGGATCGGCAAAAGTCCGGGTGGGTAATCATTTTGGCC
This sequence comes from uncultured Bacteroidales bacterium, assembly GCA_903824935.1. Lineage (GTDB taxonomy): Bacteria > Bacteroidota > Bacteroidia > Bacteroidales > FEN-979 > CAIRDP01. The sequence goes on from CAIJYT010000179.1 coordinate 8,240, forward strand.
CCTGGATTTACCGGGAGAGATTAAACCAAAACAGCTGTAGCATGAAAAAACAAACTATCATGACCTGCCTTTTAATCCTTGCAGGTTTCCTGTTAAATGGATTGGCCGCAGCCCAGGCAAGGTTCAGCAGCCAAGAACTGAAAATTGAACTGGGAAAAGAGGGGCAGTTGAAATCCCTGGTATGCCAGCGCGGGAAAGAAGATTTTCTCTTTACGGGGAACCCCTCTTTTCTTCTTAAAATAAAGACTGCTGCCGGATGGGAGTCTCCCGGAGCTTTGACAATGGATGAAAAAGCAAGTTCCATCCGCTTGTTCTACCAGGAAAACAAGGTTAATATCACGATTATAGTGACTGAAAATCCAGGATACCTTTCTTTTGAGATCAGCGAGGTCATGCCTGAAGGCCTCGTAGACCTGGTAAGCTGGGGGCCGGTTCCCCTGACCCTTAACAAGACTGCTGCAGAAATTATCGGAGTGGTCAGTAACGATTCAACAGCCATAGGATTGATGCCATTGAATGTCAAGACCCTTGGCGGTTTTCCCCTGAACGATGAAGGGTCCGATCCTTCAAGAAGCAGCTCGGCTCAGAAAACAGATTATGGCTCGGTGATCCAGGCCTACAGCATGGACCGTTCACGCGAACGAAAAGTCAGCGGATGGTGGGGGCAGTTTCCCGATATGCCTGTAGAACCTGTAAAAGGTGAAACGGTCAAAGGATCGAAAGTTGCCCTTTTCGCATGTAAAAGCAATGAATTACTCGACCGTATCGGGGCGATAGAACTTGCAGAAGGGCTCCCCCACCCTCTGTATGAAGGAAACTGGGCTAAGCGTTCTCCCCGTTCGGGAAGATCCTATCTTATCGCAGATTATTCGGAAGAAACCATTGATGAGCTGCTTGAATATACAAGCCGCGCGAACCTCCAGACATTGTATCATATGAATGCCTGGGCCAGCTGGGGACATTATGAACTGAATCCTGAATTTTTTCCTCACGGCCTCCGGGGACTGAAAACATGCATGGAAAAAGCAAAAAGCAAAAACATCCTCCTTGGAGCCCATACCCTTACTGATTTCATAAACACCAACGATGCATACGTCACTCCTGTTCCTGATAAACGTCTTGCCATTACCGGCGGTAGCACTCTCACAGCTCCCCTGAATGAAAGCGATACAGTGATCAGACTTGAATCGGTAAAATATTTCACGAATACCAAAGCCGACTGGCTTCATACTGTTCGTATGGGCGACGAACTGATCGCCTACGGAGGAGTCTCCGACGTCAAGCCATGCCAGCTTACGTCTTGCAAGCGGGGTGCATTCGGGACCAAACCTTCAGCTCATCCGAAGTCAGAAAAAATAGAAAAACTGCTTGACCACCCGTATTTGGTGTTTTTTCCGAACCTTGAACTTCAGCAGGAAATTGCATTAAACCTGGCAAAACGATTCAACGAAACAGGGTTCTCCCAGATGGATTTCGACGGCTTCGAAGGATGTCTTGCTTCAGGACAGGGAGATTATGCCCAGGAACTTTTCGCAAAAACATTTTACGATAACCTCGATCATATGGTGCTTAACGGGACCAGCATGTCGAAGCCTTTCTACTGGCATATCAACACTTACTGCAACTGGGGAGAGCCATGGAACGGCGGGTTTACCGAGAGCATGCAGCAATACCGTATAGATAACCAGGGTTTGTTCGACCGCAACCTTATGCCTCATATGCTGGGCTGGTACCTTCTTACCGACAGCACTACACTGGAAGAGATGGAATGGATGCTGGCCCGGGCAGCGGGTTATAACGCAGGTTTCGGCATGGCTACAAGCCTTAAGGCATTGAAGAAGAACCCCCTTACTCCGGAGCTTCTCGATGCCATACACGACTGGGAGATCTGCAGGCGTGACAAGGCTTTTCCCAAAGACCTGGTCAAAGACCTCAGGGACCCATCAAAAGAATTCCACCTCGAAAAAGTTTCGGCAATCGTATGGAATCTTTATCCCATGTACCGCCTGGGAACGCAGTATGGAAAAACCGTATATGAAAAGGGGAAACCCCGGAGGATCGCGATCCTGGTGGAATGATAAGGACAGGGAGGAAATGTAGTCTGCAGTTTGCAGTCTGCAAACGGCAAAAGAAATGGATTGCAGACGGCCGGCTGTAGACTGCCGACTCTCTTTCACTTCTCCTCTGTTTTCACATTAAACCTGGGCGCGGTGTATTCTTTCGGTATATGGTCCTCGGGAATCGCAATCCTGTTCCCTTCACGCAGGGCCCGGTAATGGGGCGACATGATCTCAACTCCTGAATTATTGAAGCTTTCCTGGATATTCCTGTGAAGGTCCGAAAGGATGATTGCCATCTTCTGAGCATCCTTTGTATAGGCATTGACCTGGTAACTTACATAAAAATCATCAAGGCTGGTCTGAAAAACAAATGGTTCAGGATCGTGAAGAATCAGGTTGGTCGCTTTTGCAGCATCTATGAGCATCTGGTGGATCTGCCTCCATGGCGCATCATATCCTATTGTGACCGTAGTATGTATGATAAGGCCGTTCTCAGCTGCAAGAGTTGAGTAGTTGATCACCTCCGATGCACTGATTTTGCCATTTGGAATGGTGATGATTTCGTTCTTGATGGTACGGATCTTCGTAACCGCCATTGTTTTTTCAACTACATCCCCGACATTATTCCCGACCTGTATCCTGTCGCCGACCTGGAATGCCCTGGTGAAAGTGAGGGCAAAACCCGCAACCAGGTTGCCAAGGATGCTTGCGGAGGTGATGGAAAAGAGAAGACCCACCAGTACCGAAACCCCCTGAAAAACCTTTGAATCCGAACCGGGAAGATGCGGATAAACCAGGATGATGGTAAACACCCAGATCAGGAATCGGATGATGTTGAACACAGGAAGAGCCCATTCTGGATAGAAGCCTTGAAGATTGATTGCCCCTTTTTCTATTTCCGATTTCAGGAACCTGAATAAACGGATAACCAGGGTTGAAATGAAAATGATGACAATAATTGTAACAAGATTTGGTATAAAGAACCAGAGTGCACTCAGGAAACTTTTTAGCGGACTCAGGATGAAATCCAGGAATATCAGGGAATAAATCTTGGTCCATGGCAACATGTAACCTGTAAGTCCAAGCGCGGTAAAAAACAGCAGAATGATCAGGATATATCTCATCATCACATTAAGGAAGTGGAATAACCTTTTCTGATAGCTGTCGTTTATAACCTGGTAATCTTTGATCTTAATTTTTGAAAGTATCCCGTCTTTGGCATCATGTATCCTTTTATCCAGGAAATAGTAGAGTTTATTGACAAGGTAAATGAACAGTATCAGAAGTACCAGGATTATTCCAGAGAAAATGATGCTTTTCAGAATGCCTGCTTCTGAATTTTGCTCGATATACTCTTTCAGGGCGGCAGCTATGGCCTTATGCCGTTCGAAGGCAAGAATATCCGCAGGTTTGTTCTCTGCTTTTGCATCAGCCGTTGTGATTGCGTTTATCACCCTGTCGCGGTATACCACGTCAACCTCATTATCATCATGAATAATCTTCAGGGAATCTGCTGAATAAAAAGGATCCTCCGCAAGCTTTTTGATGAGTCCGCCGGTCGACACTGCCCTGTTTTCAGCTGAATACGGACCGATTTTCGCCCTTATATAAAAAAGTGTTTTCCCGAAAGGATTGACAGGATATGCTGTTGATGCAGCCCTGATCGAATCCTTGGCAGCCTTATTTTCCTGGGCATTCAGTAATGACGGAAGGATAGTAAGGGCCGAAATCATCAAGGCCAGGATCTTGAAGCGAAATTCTCCAGTGTGTAACATATTTCCCTGATTGCTCAAATTCTTCACGAATGTATAAATTTTTTATCTCGGCACCAATTCATATGTAACCCGGTAGATATATTTTTCATACTTTTGTGCCCCGTAATTTTATTCAGTTTAAATTCAGATAAGATATGAATATCATGAAATTCGGCGGCACATCCGTGGGATCGGCAGAAAGGATGATGGCTGTCGCCAGGCTTGCTGCTTCATACCCCGGGACTAAGATCATAGTCCTCTCGGCTATGTCGGGAACCACCAACAACCTGCTTGAGATCGCAGATTACCTCACGAAAAAGAATACCGACGCTGCCCATGAAAAGATAAACCTGCTTGAGAAAAAATACAGAACTGTGGCTGGGGAGTTATTCACTGAAGCCCAGGCCAGGAAGGCCGCTCTTGAGCTGTTGAAGGATCACTTCAGCTATATCCGTTCCTTTACCCGGGACCTGTTTACTTCCAATGAACTGAAATGTATTGTGGCCCAGGGAGAATTGCTGTCGACTGCCCTTTTCGAACTTTACTGCAGGGAGAACGGGGTAGACGCCGTGATGCTGCCGGCACTGAATTTCATGCGCATCGACAGGGAACAGGAGCCAGACCAGTTTTATATAAAAGAGAACCTGCAAAGGGAAATGGAGAAATACCCCGGCAAAACATTTTTCATTACCCAGGGGTTCATCTGCCGGAATGCCTTTGGTGAGATTGATAACCTGAAGCGGGGCGGAAGCGATTATTCAGCTTCACTGATAGGTGTTGCAATCAATGCAAGTGCGATACAGATATGGACAGATATTGACGGGTTTCACGATAATGATCCCAGGTATGTGCAAAACACACATGCCATTGCCGAGCTTTCGTTTGACGAAGCGGCAGAGCTTGCTTATTTCGGGGCGAAGATACTGCATCCATCCACCATACTTCCCGCCAAGGTCGCAGGCATACCGGTAATAATCAAGAACACCCTGGATCCTGAAGCCGCAGGTTCAGCAATTACCGATAAGGTAAGCGGCAAAGGCATAAAGGCTATCGCTGCAAAAGACGGGATCACGGCGATCCGTGTCAAATCGGGGAGGATGCTCCTGGCATATGGATTCATGCGTAAGGTTTTCGAGGTTTTCGAGATCTATAAAACACCCATCGACATGATCACTACTTCGGAGATCAGCATTTCACTCACTATTGACGATACCACCCGGCTCTCCCGGATAGTAGACGACCTAAAGCATTACGGTTCGGTTGAGACCGATCATGATCAAACCATTATTTCGGCCGTAGGAGAAGGCATAGCCGAAGGAAGCGATGCTGCAAGGCTTGTATTCACTGCACTTAGCGGGATACCGGTGAGGATGATATCCTACGGGGGGAGCCAGCATAATATTTCCATCCTCATCCCCTCTTCCTTTAAAAGCCAGGCGCTGAACGCGCTCAGTGCACATCTTTTCAATCACTGATATCCTCAATCATGTTCAACACAGGAATCACAGAAAAGTTCAGGCAGATCCGCACCCCTTTCTATTACTACGATCTGGGCCTGCTGAATGCCACCATCAGCCGTTGTTTGCAGGAGGCTGACCGCCATGGTTTTTACCTTCATTATGCACTCAAGGCAAATTCCAATGCAAAGATCCTCGATCTCATAAGCAGTAACGGGCTTGGAGCCGATTGCGTAAGCGGGAATGAAGTCAGTATGGCCCTGGCCCATGGATTCCCGGCAGGCAGGATTGTGTTTGCAGGAGTTGGGAAAACGGATGATGAATTGCGTCTTGCCTTAGGCAGCGGGATACAAAGCATCAACGTTGAATCCCTGCAGGAGATGGAAGTCATTCACGGGCTGGCTTCCGCCATGGACAAGAAAGCCCGCATTTCGCTCCGTATCATCCCCAATGTGGATGCACATACCCACAGGCATATCACCACAGGCCTCGAAGAGAACAAATTCGGCATACTGCCCTGGCAATTCGATGCTGTGCTCGACAGGCTGCGTTCACTCGACAGGCTGGAGTTACAGGGCCTGCATTTTCATATAGGCTCGCAGATCACCGACCTGGATGTGTTCAAAAGCCTCTGCGACCGAGTAAATGAGATCAATTCATGGTTCACTGAGCAGGGATTCACTGCGGATATTATTAATGTCGGGGGCGGACTGGGTGTTGATTACGGCGAACCTGATAAATGCAGCATACCCGATTTTGAGTCCTACTTCAGGATATTCAGCGACCTGGTTGAACTGCATGGGAGGCAGCAACTGCATTTTGAACCCGGGAGGGCTATCGTAGCCCAATGCGGCAGCCTGATCAGTACTGTGCTCTTTATCAAGGAAGCCGTGAACACCAGCTTTGCCATCATCGATGCCGGCATGAACGACCTCATCAGACCGGCCCTGTACCAGAGCTATCACAAGATACAGAACCTGACATCCACAGGCAAAAAAAGAAAATACGATGTAGTCGGTCCTGTATGTGAATCCTCCGATTGTTTCGGGAAATCTGTGATACTTTGCGAAACAAAACGCGGTGACCTCATAGCGATACGATCAACAGGAGCTTACGGGCAAACTATGGCATCACGCTATAATCTCAGGGATCTTGCAGCCGAAGTGTATTCCGACGGGATCTGAGATCATCGACCGTCTATAGGAAAGACCGGCATATCCATTACTTTCAGTTTCCATTTATATCCCAGTTTGAACCTTTCCCTCGAACATGAAATGCTTAGGATCCCCACGCCAAGGAATGGCAGGGTAAGGTAAGCCATATCGGGTGTGAAAACCTGCTCGTTATTGAGGAGGTGGTTGATAGAAATAACACCGAATGTGACACCTGAAAATATACAGAAGTAAACTCCGATTTTTTTGAGGTGCTTATGGTCCCTATAAACATACCTGATGTTATCATACTGAACTGTAATTGGAATATAGGTCTGAAGAACCATGTTTTTCTGAGCGATATCCCATATATGCCCCGAAAGGAAGGTGTCGGGCCTGACAGTCCTGAGCATGAACTTATCCTCGGTGTGAAAAAAGAACTTCCTCCCTCTGCCTACTTTTTCCAGCATGAGGGAATTCTGGGCAAGGCAATCCGAAGTCAGAAGCATTATAAGGATCCATAGGACCAAGCCGACAAACGGGGCTCGTACCGGTGAATTCCCCCGAAACATGTCAGTTCCCGAATTTATAACTGAACCCAAGGTTGAGTATCGACAAGGTACCTATCCCGAACTCTCCCATAAAGGCAGCGCTGCGGCCGACCCTGAAGCCCAGAAGTGTTAACTGACCGGCAGGCAGCAATGACTGTGTGCTTTTGGTCTTCCCGCCCGTGCTTGTTTCATTGTAATAATCCATAGTCACACCTATGGCAACCCCTGAATACATTGCGAACGAAGGCCTGTTCATGTACTGGAATTTAACCCTTGCAAGAGCCTGTACATAATTATAATTCATGGTTTGAGGACTTGATGAAGCAATGTTAGCTGATGCGGTAATCGGGGTATAACACAGCATGAAACCCACGCCAATCACCTTATTCAGTGAACGCGTATAGCCGAAAATAAAACTGCCCGGGCTGGTGTAAGAATAGTTGCTGTTCTGCCCCTGGTCTATGTAAAAATAAACAGATCCATAGCCGTATTCTACATAAAAATCATTCAGTACATCATACTGGTTTGTGTGAGTTACTGTCGTTCCGGTCGTTTGGCCGAAAGATGCGCTTTCTAAGGCAAGAAAGCAGAAAATTACAACGAGCAAATTTTTCATAAAAATATATGTTTAATTTAGTCTGAGTCTTCAGGAATCATCCAAATCGTAAGGCCTTACAACAAATTTACATAAAATTTGTTTAAATTTGACCAGACTGTATTAAAAATATTTTTCACCCGTAATCACTTCCAGCTATGCGTAAAATCCTGACCCTAATGCCTTTCATCCTGCTGATCTCCGCTTCATCCCTGGCCCAGGAAATGCCTATGAAAGTGATGACATTCAATATCCGTTACAATAACCCTCTTGACAGCATATATAACTGGGACCATCGCAAGGGTATGGTTTACGAGGTTTTCCATAAATACAGCCCCGACCTCGCCGGTCTTCAGGAGGTCCTTTACTCCCAGTTGCTCGACCTTAAGGACAGCCTGAAAGGATATACCTGGCTTGGGGTTGGAAGGGATGACGGTATGAAGGCAGGGGAATTTGCACCAATCTGCTATAAAACCTCAAGGTTCTCAAAGGTGGATGAATCTTATTTCTGGCTTTCCAAAACCCCTGATGTCCCTGGATCCAAATCCTGGAAAACCGGATGCACAAGGATAGTAACCTGGCTGATGTTACGTGACAAGGAAAGCGGGCAACTCTTTTTCATCTTCAACACCCATTTTGACAATGCCAGCGTCGAGGCAAGGATTGAAAGCGCCAAACTGCTCAGGAAAAAAATTGACGAAATAAGTTTCGGCAGAACCGTGATCATTACCGGCGATTTTAATTCAACCGCCTCCGATTCAGCTTATAAACTCCTTACTGTCAAATCCAAATCGGGCAGCATCATGGATACCCGTTCATCCGTAGCCGATTCATTGAAAAAACCTTCCTATTCTTTTGTCGGGTTCCCCTTTAAACCAGAAGAAGGCAATCTTATCGATTTTATTTTCACAAAAGATGCACAGGCATGGCAGGTGGAAACTTACCGTATCATCACCGATAACCGTAATGGCCTTTACCCTTCCGATCACCTGCCGGTTATTACCGGTTTCAATATCATCAATAAAAAATAAGTGTTATGAAAAAACTCGTCAAGGTTTCAGGTATCTGCCTTGGACTTATCCTTCTCGTGCTGCTGTTAATGCTTGTAAGTCCTTTCCTTTTCAAGGATAAACTTGCAGCTGTTGTTAAATCCACTGCAAATAAAACCCTTAAAACCGAATTGAATTTTTCGGGGATAGATGTTTCATTTTTTCATTATTTCCCCAACCTCACAATAACCCTCAGTGATTTCACCTTAAAATCATCGGCCCCTTTCAAAGGCGACACTCTCATCAAGGCGAAAGACATTAGCTTCGGGGTCAACCTGTTGAGTGTCGTCAAAGGTCCACTGAAAATCACAAGAGTTTACCTGAACAAGGCAAAAGTCCTTCTGGAATACAATGAAAAAGGAGCTTCGAACTTTGATGTATATGCCTCGGCCTCCGACAGTCTTCAGAAAAAAGACACGGCTTCATCCGGCGAAGCCGAGTTGAAAATCGAGAGCATTGCATTGATCAGGTCGGAATTTACCTATGCCGATCCTTCAATCCCTTTAAGAATTACAGCTCACGGGATCAATTACAGGGGAAAGAGCAGCCTGAGCAAAGACATCCTGAAACTCACATCAAATGTATTGATCGACTCACTGGATGTTGAATATAACCATGTAAAATACCTGAAGTCAAAGCCTGTCAAGGCAAACCTGCAGACCTCCATCAACATCAATTCCCTTAACATAAAGTTTGAGAAGAACGACCTCACCCTCAAGAACATTCCTTTCCAGTTCAGGGGAGAGTTTGGGTTCAGGAAAGAAGGGTATGACCTCTTCCTTTCACTTTTCTCGATGTATGGCGATCAGTATATCAGCGGATCACTGCGGATGATCAGCACTAAAAAGCTATGGATTGCCGCAAAGGCCGATGTGAACATGAACCTGCAGGAATGGGGCCTTGGCCTGGGCATTAAGGATTTTGAACTGAAGGGAATGTACAGCCTGAAGCTGAATGCTGAGGGCGATTATTTTTCGGGACCCGATCCTGCTGGTAAAAAGCACGACACAGTGATCCTCAGCATTCCTGATTTCACGCTCACATCCAAACTAAGGAACGGCTTCTTCAGGTACAAGCAGTCCCAGGAAGGGCTTAGCGGGATCTCAGCTGATTTAACTGCATCCTGCAAGGATCATGACTACCGTTCGATCAATGTGAGCCTGGATGATATTAAAGCAGGCTTCATGAAAAATAAGATTGAGGGGTTTTTCAGGCTCAGGGGCTTACGTGATCTCCCTGTGGAGGGCAGGATAAAAACCAGCCTGAACCTTGCTGAAATAAGAAAGCTGGTTCCTATGGACAGCCTGGACCTCGGGGGGGTGCTTGATCTCAACCTGGATGTGAAAGGAAATTACGCCCCCGACAAGAAGCTTTTTCCCCTGACTATACTCAATGTGAAACTAAGCGACGGGGATATACAGACTAAATATTACCCTCACCCTGTCGACAGGATCAACATGCAGCTTATTGTGACCAACATTTCGGGGAAACTCTCAGAGACCATTGTAAAACTTGATCCCTTGTCGTTCAGGTTTGAAGGAAAGCCATTTGAAGTCAGAGCCACCCTGATGAACCCGGATAATATCACCTATGAC
>CAIJYT010000180.1 GCA_903824935.1 uncultured Bacteroidales bacterium
AATGGTACAACAGTACAGATACATTATGCGATTTATGTATGTATTCGCTTTCGCTCATACATGCAAAGATATTAATACGCCGCAAGCGGCGGGGAACTAACCCCTAAAAGAGATTAGATGAGTCAGATATTAAAAACAGAGGAGAATTCATTGTATATTGGAGTCATAAAAGGCAATCTTATAACTCAGATCCGAGAGTTTACCCAGATTATGTGGATCCCAATCATGTTCTGAGAAGAAAGGTTACTAATGCTTTTGATTCAGTTTTATGTTGCCCATCCAAATTATTTTCAGGTGGAGGAATATCTCCTGATAATTTAATGCAAATGATATCGCAATATAAAAATTCTGAAGATTCTTTGCGGAATGTTTTAAACGCACTTGTTGACGGTGGAAATACCGAAAACTTAGTAACTACTATTGCTACAAGTAATCCTTTGCAAACATCAGAACTTCAACAAACACTGCTAAATAATTCCCCCTATCTTTCAGATACTGTAATGAAACAAGCCATTAACAAAGAAACTGTACTCCCAAACGAGATCATCCGTGACGTATTGGTCGCCAATCCGCAAGCTGCGAAAACTAATAACGTATTAAACGAATTAAATAATCGCACAATTCCTATGCCTGATACAATGATGTCTGATATTCTTAATGGCCGTGATACCGTCTCCCCAAAAGAAGACCTAGAAGCCAGCTTATATTCTGTTAAACTTTCACGTCAATACTATTTTAATGAACTCTTAAGGTATTATCAACAAGATACCTTGAACCCTTCAGCTTCCCATGACAGTCTGATTTCGTTGCTAATTAATGAAAAATCACTTACGGCGCAATATTTGCTTGCATTTGTTTATCTTTATGACAGAAATCTTTCAAACGTGAATACAATTCTGGAGAATATCCCTCATTTCTTTAATTTGTCAAAAGAACAAACCCGTCAATATCAAGACTATCTTACATATTTTACTTTTTTAAGCAATCTGACCAATCAGGGAAGAAATACCAATCAATTGACACCCGACGAATATGATCAAATAAATGAAATAATGATTAATGTTTCCGAGCCTGTTAAATCCTTTGCCAGAGACATTCTTGAAGCGAATGGATTACTTACTTTTCATGAACCGATTTTAGTGCCAAAGGAATCTACAAAATCAGCTAAGGATGGAAAATATTTAAAGACAGGTTCATTTCATAATGATCTGTATATGAAGGTATTTCCAAATCCAGCAAAACAATATGTGATTGTTGAATATAACTTAAAAGATGTATTCAATAAATCATCTACAAGCGTTTTTACTATCCATAATGTAAATGGAATTCTTATAGAAAGTAAAATGCTCCAGCGATCCTGCGACCAATTTATTATAAACACAACGAACTTTATCCCAGGAGAATATATCTGTACGATTGATACTGGCAAAAAGCATGTTTGTCAACGAAAAGTTGTAATTATTCAGTAGAAATAACTTCAGGAAGGTTTTCTTGATCATGAATAAATATCGAATAAAGAAATTGCCGTCAATCAGATTATTGGGATTAATAGTTTTTTTTTATTTGTTGAGTCCAAATGTAAAATCCCAACAATGGATAAAAATATTTTCAGATGGATATACTCCAGATATATGCTCACTTATTGAGACTCATGATAAGGGATATCTTTTTATTGAAAATAATAATCTTAAAGAATTAACTTGGATTATAAAATCAGATATTAATGGGAACAAGTTATGGGATTTAAAAATTAGAGATATTTATCACTATGTATATACGGTTAATATGGACCAGACCCTTGATCAAGGATATATACTTGGTGGAAGTACAAATAAATACGATCCTGGTGGTGGTGGTGATCCCTATATTATGAAGCTAAATAGTTGTGGAGAGTTGGAGTGGTGTAAAGTAATAAACACTCCTGGTGTCTATGATTATGCTGAAAAAGTCAAACAAACCCAGGAAGGACAATATGTTGTGTTGACTTCCTATTCAGACCCGAATATTTATAACAGAATACAGCTTTTTAAAATTAATTCTGCCGGCGATTTATTATGGAAAAGGAATTATCTCCCTCCTTCTGGTGCTTTTGATGATGATGGTACGGATTTAATTATATTAAATGATGGTTATGTTGTAACAGGTACATGTTACTATCCTGACCCTGGCCATCCTGGTGGTTATGAAAGACCATATATTTTTAAGACTGATACCGCCGGCAATCTACAATGGCAACTGGTATATGGTAGTATCAGTGGTTTTCATGGTTTTATTGGTGACATTAATCCAACCATCCATAGTTCTACTGGCAATTTATACAATGACTGTATTCACAGCAATTCTTGTGATAAGCTGGCTTTAATTAAATGTCTTGGAACAGGTAATGAATCATATTATCAGGATTTATATCCTCAAACTTGTCCTGGAGGTGGAGGTCCAATCAACTTCTTAAATGACTCCACCTTTGTAGCATATGTTGGTGGAACTATCAATAATATTGAGTATGGTAAATGGATTAATACGGACACTTTAGGCCAGGAAAGATTCTGCAAGCCCTTTAATGATATTTGGATAAGCAAAACAGAATGTTCAATTATTACTTTCGATGATAAAATTGTTAGTTTATCGCATTCTGGGACGTATATGTACTTATACAAACTCAATCAGAATTTTGATTATGACAGTGTTTATACTCGCTCCTATGTCTATGATAGTGCCTGTCCTCATCCGGTAGTTTCAGACACCATTAGTCTGGATTGCGGTTTAATTGTCAATGTTAATGAGCCATTTGTTCATCCAGAAAAAACCCGGCTAACGGTATTTCCTAATCCAGCCACAAATAGCCTTTATATAAATTTTCCTCAATTTCTCAATCTCTCCTCAGGATTGAATAATAATTCACAAACCATTTATAATCCATGGGAATCCACTGTACTTGAGGCATACAGTATAAACGGAAATATTGTATTTTCTCAAGAAATTCCAATAAACCAAGATCATTTAGAATTGAATGTTACTTCATGGCCCAGGGGAATTTATCTATTCAGGCTGGTTTATAGTACACAAACCGTTTCCAGCGAAAAAGTTATCTTAAATTAATAGTGTCTCATTAATGAGAGATGCGCCACCTGGTGTCAGATACCCGGGCGCCTGACGAAAGTTTAAGAAAAAACCGCTTTTCATAATGATGAGAAATATACTGTTGTAAGATTTTCGAAATCCTGACAATGTCCCAGGCGGAAGAAACCCGGCATTAGTATAAAGATAAATATTTATCAGTGTTTTGTAAGAAGGATTTCTTTGTCCGGTGGCTTTTCATTCCTGAAAAACAGCAGGTCATAAGTGATCTTCAGCCAGATCAGCACGCAGGGCAGGACTTTCAGATCATATGGCAGCACGTAATGTTCACGTAGGTATTCGGGAAACAGTTCAGTGGGCGACAGGGATGTCAGCAGCAGCGCCAGCACCAGCAAAACAAGGTTTTCCACCTTGATTTCCTGGCTGGCAAACCATACTGCCGCCCCCGTAATGGCAATGATGTAGGTAGGCGATTCGGCCTTATGGTTGAAGATGATCATCCATATAAGAACAGATGAAAGGAAATATAGCCTGAACTTCAGATTGCCCGAAAATCTGTATTTCAAAAAGGGCAGGAAGAACATAAATATACCTGCAATCAGCACAATGTTCTTTGGGCTGAAAGGGAACCATATGTGCAGCCATCCCGCCACTGACAATCCCCAGGAGATGCTGTGGTCATACATCAAAAGGTCAAGCCAGCTCCGGTAAAGGTAAATAAGCTGTGAATATGGAACGACGCATAAGGGAAGTACAGCCAGTAACACTATCCAAAACAGGGCGTAAAGGAAGGATCTCAGCCTGCCGGGGTAGAACAGGAAGAGCGCCAGTGAAACCAGTCCGAATATCTTGATATAGACCGTAAGCACTACCGCCAGCGCCGCCAGGAAGTATTGCTTCTTTTCAAGGAAAATGAATGCAAACAGTATAAACCCCGCAATCAGGCCATTGCTCTGGGAATTCTGGACTGAAGTAATCAGTTCAATGAAGATAACGGCGATCATGATCAATCGCCCTTTCTTATCCCCCGGCGGAAGGTTCCATATTGCAAAAAAAAGCAACAGGCAATTCAGCAGGTTCCATATCAGCAGTCCTGCGGCATCTGGCAGTATGCTCATTGGCGCCATCAACAGCGAAAAAGCAGGACTGTACTTGTAATAATCCATCTGCTCGTTTTTGAATTCGAGGTAGATGTCCTTGTTCTCAATTAAATGAAAGAACGATTTCTTGAAGATCAGGTAGTTGTTGTAATGGGTATCAACACAGCCTGTTTCAGGGTTGACGCCAGGCTCAAGCAGCAGGCTTTGCGCTGTGATAATACATGTTACCAGTATAAGTAATCCTGCAATGAATAAGGGGTTGTACGCTAAATTCTGAAGTTTTTTTAACATCTGGTTTTATACCGGCAGCTGTAGTTCCGGCTTAGCGCTTAATGATAAACTTCCCGCTCACCCCCTGGCCCTGGGATGAAAAAATATAGAAATACAGTCCGGGCGCATAGTTGCGTGTATCCAGCACCAGGTCATTCACCCCTTTGCCGGTCAAAACCTCCTCTTTTATCCGACCTGAATCATCATAAATACGCAAAGACCCTTGTCCCGAAGCACCCATCCCTCCAAAGCGAAACACCACATGTTCCGAAGCAGGGTTGGGCGCCACTTTCAGGCCGGCATTCAATGCATGTTCCTCAACGGCATTGACCACATTGTTCGCCGTAATGAGCTGGCATTCGGGATCAAACACCAGTGAATCGGCTGTAAACGGGATGCGAACTTTGAACATCTCACCCGAGAAGGTATTATTGACGCGTATCATGGTGTCACGGGAAGCATTTTTCAGCTTTATCTGCAGTGGCAGCTCAAAAAATGAAGCCGTGGCGATCGACTGGGTCTGCCTTACAGTAAAACTTACAGTATCGGCTGTTTGTGACCAGTTTATGATATACTGCGGATATCCTTCTCCTGTAAACCATTCATTGAAATACCAGGCAAGACTGTGGCCGTATGAACTTTCAAAATGAGCCACCAGGTTTTCGGTGCGCGCAAACCCGTAAGCCAGGCTGTAATCATCAAGGTAATTATTCAATGCCGCAAAAAACACGGAATCGCCCATGATCCATCTCAACTGGTGAAGAATCAGGGCTCCCTTCGCATATGACAAACGGCTGTTGAACAAACGGCTGATGTCATTGGTATCGGTGCAGTAAACCGACCCGCCCGGCTCTGAAGTCACCTGTGTTATTCTCACCTGCCTGAACCTTTTCCAAAGGCTGGGATCCAGGTGTTCGTAGATCAGCCCCGAAAGGTAAGTCGCAAAGCCCTCGTTAAGCCAGATATCAACCCAGCTTCCGCAGGTCACCTTGTCGCCGAACCACTGGTGGGCAAGTTCGTGAGAAATCAGCTCGAACTGGAAACTGTTAACGAAGGTCATCGTCTGGTGTTCCATACCGCCCCCTTCGCTGAATTCAGCATTCCCGTATTTCTCTTTTTGAAACGGATAGATGCCGAACAGCGAATCAAACACCTGTATCATCGGCACAATCACAGGCAGCTGGGTAACAGCCGCCGCCGAATCCTCAGGGTAAACAAAATTGACAAGTTTAAGGGTATCTTTCCCGAAGGGGACGTACTGGTTGAAACTGTAATAGTTTGTCACCGCGAGGGCAACCAGGTAGGCTGCAATGGGGTAGCGGTGTTTCCAGTGGTAAACGATATTCGCCCCTGCATGATCAGCCGAAACAAGTATGCCGTTGCTTGCTGTTTTGTATGCCGGTGGAGTGCTGATATAAATATCAATCGAATCGGCTTTGTCGGTCAGCCCGTTTTTGCACGGCCACCAGTCGCTTGCTCCGTAGGGTTGCGAAAGGGTCCAGATCACAGGCTCCCCGTTGTGCGTTGACTGGACAAAGGAACCGAAACCCGTTTGAGGCGGGACGCCGTGATAAAACACCCTCAAGGAATCAGAAGTGCCCGGTGGAAGTGGGTTTGCAAACCTCGTTACCATGATATCATTTGAATGCTCCCATGAAACAAGCAGGTTATTGTGGTATTTTACCGAATCGACAAGCAGGGCCTGGCTCATGTCAAGCAAAAGCGTATCAAAACCTGCCGAAAGAGGTTTGAACATGACATTAACACTTCCTGAGATTTCTCTTATTGAGGGGTCAATGTTCCAGGAGCAATTATAGTATATCACCTTGTATGTGGATGAGGTTGCCCCGGCATCATGGCCTGATTTCCTTGCATAGATATCCCTTTCACCTTTCGCGATGGTGTTCAGCACATCCGGGTTGAATGTCACCTGGGCGCTCAGGATGAGCGGGACCAGGAAGCAGGATAAAATAAACGATTTTTTCATTGTTGCATCATAGCATTAATTATAAGCCCTGCGGCAATTTTACCACTGAGTTCAAGACTTGCTTTACTGACCTGTTTGATATTGTCGGCCGGACAATGCTCAACATTATTCCCGTCCATTCCCATATGCAGCGTAATAAACCCTTTGTTTGCAAAGGAATTATGATCAGATCCGCAGTAACGCACCCTGCGGTATTCATGATGGGAAAATTTAAGGGATTGTTCAAGGGCGGTGTTCAGCCATAAGGGCAGTTCCGATTCATAGGCTATTTCAGTGCTGAGAGGATCAAGAAGCGTCCAGCTGTTTTTAAAATCGCGGCAGGCCCTGAGGGTATCCGTCACGGGTTCAAGACATCTCCCTCTCCTCCCTGTGATCACATCCAGTATCACCGCCCCGGTATCTCCCACGCTGTCAAGGTTAAAATAAAATACTGTCGAACTCGTATCCCTGATGTGTTTATCTGTATATGCTTTTGACCCCAGAAGCCCTAGTTCTTCAGCGCCGAAAAATATGACTTTAACCGTATAAGGCAGGCTGCCGGGATATGCAGTGAAAAACCTTGACAATTCCATCACCACCGAAACCCCGCTGGCATTATCATCAGCTCCCGGGCCGCAGAATGAATCCCAATGAGCACCTAACAGTATCTCCTTCTTTTTCCCGGGGTTAAGCGAACAGGAAACATTGTATGATCTTTTCTTTTGTACCTGTCCCGTAATTTTGATCCTCGCCTGTTTACAGAAGGGTTGTGACAGCTCTTCATCATTGACAACAACTATGGCCAGGGGTTTGCACCTGATCAGCCTGTAAAGTTCAAATTGTTTATCAGTAAATACAATCCTGCCCCTGATTGAATCGGCAGGTATTTTCGATCCCTTCCAGCCTGAGGTTATGCAATATGTAATTGCTGATAAATCCCATGAACCCTTATACGGATCTATGTAAATCCCTGAATATGGTATCGTTTTGCCATTACAAAAAACGAGAACTGATCCGGCAGAAAAATAATCAAAACAAAAAGTATCGGCAACAGCTTCGAGCTTTAGCCCCTTATAGAAATCCAGCAGGTAATTTACAGTCAGGCGTTCGCTTTTTGTGCCAGCATTCCTTAGCCCGAAACCCGCCAGGTCCTGTACATGTGAATATGCTTTTTCGCTGAAATCAGCAGGAAGCCTTACCTCTGTCTGAGCCTCTGTAAGCAAACAGGAGAGAATGAATACCTGTAAAAAAGGAAGTATTAAATACCTGGTTTTCATCCTCCCTGCAATAATAAACTTAGATCATGAGCAGAATAAACGAAAATAACGGGCGCAACCGCGAAAACAGTATATCAATGCATTACAATTACCCGTTCGGTCGAATTGCTGGTCCTGAAAAAGTAAAGCCCGTTAGCCCAGTTGCTCACATCAACTTTGGCACTCCCGTTAACCGTAAGATCCCGAACTTTATCCCCCAGGGTATTGTACACCGATATCTTCTGTGCAAGAGGAGAATTGACAGTGATATTCAGAACTGAAGTAACAGGATTTGGAGAACATTGAAGTGTAATTGAGGTTGCCGCAGGTTCTTCAACGCCCAGGACGCAGGTAGGACAGGTAAGCCATCCTCCGTTGCGCAGTTTATATTTAAAGGCTTTGAGAAAGGCGTTCTTCTTGTTGGTTTCGTCATAAACCACATCGAAACCATTCCCGCTGATGTTTATCACCGAATCATTAACAACTCCCACCTGGTCCAGGAAGATCGGAACATACGATTTTGCTGTGAGGTTCCATAAACTCGTTGCATCCATCTTAAGCCATACCTGGTTGGATGTGTTTGCCGCGTTGATGCTTCCCGTCAAAACCGTAGTGTCGGTCAGATAAACTGTAAATGTACTGGTATTGTCGCAAACGAAGTTTCCGGTAAGATCTTCACGGCTGGCAATAAAATTGGTTTGCCCTGTATTGACAGAATTTACAATATTGCCTGAACTGGCTGTCACCATAGTCCTTCCTCCCAGGTTGATGGTTGAAGATGCGCCTGTGGTATTAAATGCATCACCTCCTCCGGCGGTCAGTGTGCCCCCGTTCATGGTGAACACCCCCACGGCTGAACCTCCGACTGTATTATGTACCATCAGCCCATTCAATGCGCCTGTAAGATTCGTATTGCTCAGGATGATGCTTCCGTCCACATCGATAACAGCCCCGTTATCGCCTGCCGAAGTCACCGTTGCATCGGAAACTGTTATGACGCCTGTTGAGTAGATCCCTGCCGAATGGCTTCCCGATGCAGTGGACGCAGCAACGATGGTACCTCCATGGACAGTGACGGTACCTCCCCCGAAATCGGTTGCAAGAGCCGATGAGCTTGGGCCGTTGGTTGTAACGTTGACGTTAGTGAGTAATACAGTGCCGCCATAGGTCACATCAACCCCATGCGCAAGGTTA
>CAIJYT010000181.1 GCA_903824935.1 uncultured Bacteroidales bacterium
TCACCGAAACAGCTATAAGATAAATCATAGGAAGATCACCCAGGAGGCAGGCTGAATCGATCAGATCCTTCAGCCCTATTTCATGCGCACTGAGCTGTTTGGGAAAATCCTTCGCATACTTCGGATGCAGCACCCTGATATTTCCCGCAGGAAATTCATCCAGTGAAGCATCGATAATGATAATAGTTTTGTAAGATTGTATATGCCCCAGCAGGTGAAAACCTCCTGTCCCTCCATCCATCAACTCTGCACCGGGGATACCTCCCTCCTTTTCAAGCCCGGATATCACATGAATACCCACACCCTCATCGTTCATCAAAAGATTACCAATCCCGAGAACCAGGATGTTGTTTTGTAAGCCTGACAAGAGTTCAGTTTATTAAAGGATCAGATTTTCTTGGGACATTCCTCTGTCCTGTTGTCATGACGCTCGACCACATCTTCTTCGATGAATTTCCAGCCACCGATCATGGATGACGTAACACCCCTGCGTTCAATATAGTCATGGTAGAATACCAGGTACATATGTACGATTGCAAAGAGTATGAAGCCCCACATCAGGATATGATGGATCTGCCTTACATGCATATCTCCGCCAAGGAAAGGAACCACCCAGGCGAACATCTGCGGCAGAAAGGATTTGCTCATGGCAGCGTACATTCCGAAACCTGTAAGGCATTGCAGAAGAAAAATCAGGAATGTAAGGAAATAGATAAAGCTTGCCAGGGAGTTATGTCCAATCGAATCGATCTTTTTATTTGTAAGCTGAAGGACATCCACTTTGATTACCTCCAGCATTTCCTTCCACTGGCAGCGTTTCAGAGGAATGTAATTATACCAGCGGGCAAATTCATTTCCCGTAAATCCCCAGTAGAGGCGGAAAATGAAATTGAAGAAGAATACGAATGCTGTTACGAAATGAATGAAGCGCACAGTTCCAAACCAATAGTTGAAATAGGCTTCTGTTCCTTTCATAAAGGCAGGCGGGTTACCGATGATGTAACCGGTGACACATAATGTGACAACACAAAGCGCATTGATCCAATGGTAAAATCGGACGGGCAACTCCCAAACATGCACTTCACGCAATGGGGTGGTGCGGTTTCTCATGGCTAATAGGTTTTCATCTCATGAATTGTACTGCCGTTCTCATCATAAAGATGCACTGCACAGGCAAGGCAGGGGTCGAATGAATGTATGGTCCTCAGCACTTCCATGGGGTTTTTCGGATCGGCGATAGGAGTTCCGATTAGGGATTCTTCGTAAGCCGAACGCTGTCCCTTTGGATCGCGGGGAGAAGCATTCCAGGTCGTTGGTACAACCAGCTGGTAATTTGCGATCTTCTTATCTTCAATTACGATGAAATGTGAAAGAGCTCCACGCGGAGCTTCAACCATTCCAATACCTTTTGCCTTTTTAGGCCAGGTTTCAGGATCCCAGCTGGCATTGTTCTGGGTGCGGCTGTCACCGTTCTTGATATTGGCAAGAAGCTGGTTGTAAAATTCAAGCGCCCATCCGCAGGTGAGCTTGGTTTCAAGTCCACGGGCTGCTGTACGGCCAAGTGTCGAGAATAAGGCGGCAACAGGAACATCCAGTGTTTTCAATGCATATTCCACCACTTCTTTATAATCGGCGCGGCCGGATGCATATCCTACCAGGGTCCTGGCCAGGGGCCCTACTTCCATTGGATGGCCCTTCCAGCGCGGGGTCTTCACCCAGCTGTATTTCTGTGAAAAATCGAGGTGTTCATAGGGTGGCTTGGGACCGGTATAATTGAATTTGGTCTCCCCGTCCCAGGGATGCAATCCGCTGTCATTACCCTTCGAATATTCATACCAGGAGTTGTTGATATATTCCTGGATCTGTTCAGGATCTTCAGCCTTCACTTCCAGTATGTGGCTGAGGTCGCGGCCGAGTATGGCTCCTCGCGGCATCTTGAAACTGTCGGGATTATTGTAACCGTTTGAAGGGAAATCGCCGAATGCAAGATAATTGGTCAAACCACCGCCGATGGCTCCCCAGTCTTTATAGAACGAAGCAACAGCGAGAAGGTCAGGAATATAAACCTGGTCTACGAAAGTTTTCGCATCCTGGAATAACTGGCCAACAAAAGCGAGGCGTTCTGCATTCACTGCATTGGCCTCATCAATATTGATGGAGCAGGGAACACCTCCAACCAGGTAATTCGGATGGGGATTTTTCCCGCCGAAAACCGTATGAACTTTCACGAGTTCCTTCTGCCACTGCAGGGCTTCAAGATAATGGGCAACTGCAATAAGATTGACTTCGGGAGGAAGTTTATATGCTTTATGCCCCCAGTAACCATTGGCAAAAATTCCAAGCTGTCCGCTTTCAACAAAATTCTTGAAACGTTTCTGGATATCTGTGAAATAACCTACCGAACTCTTGGGCCAGGCTGAAATGCTCTGGGCGATCTTCGAGGCTTCTGCAGGATTGGCTTTCAGTGCCGATACAACATCCACCCAGTCGAGGGCATGGAGCTGGTAAAAATGAACTACATGATCCTGGATATACAAGGCGTTTGCCATCAGGTTCCTGATGAGCTCCGCGTTGGGAGGCACTGAAATCCCGAGGGCGTTCTCAACGGTCCTCACGGAAGTCAGAGAATGTGTAGAAGTACAAACTCCGCAAACACGTCCTACAAAGGCCCATGCATCGCGGGGATCACGACCCTTGAGGATGGTCTCGATGCCACGCACCATGGTGCCGGCACTGTATGCGTCGGTTACTTTACCATCTTTTACTTCTATTTCTACCCGCAGATGACCTTCAATGCGGGTGATGGGATCTATTACGATTCTGTCTGCCATGGCTGTTATACTTTCTTGGTTTCAACTTCTGAACCTGCTTCAGGCTCATTGATTATCTCTTTATGTTTGCGGACGTTGGTTACAACTGCATGGGCGGCAATACCTACTGCAGTGCCTATGCCCAGTCCAAGTCCTACCTTATCGGCGGTGGTCTCGATACCGAAGCCTGCAACACCCGGGAGGTGCTGGTAGAACGGACCGTTATCCCAGAATCCCTCTTCGGCACAGCCAATGCAGGGATGGCCGCTTTGGATCGGGTAGCTCACACTGTCATTCCATTTGATGATGCCGCAGGAGTTATAGGTAACCGGGCCCTTGCAACCCATCTTGTAAAGGCAATAACCTCTTTTTGCTCCTTCGTCATCAAAGGATTCCACGAACAAACCCGCATCAAAATTGGCACGGCGGTAACAGGTATCATGGACCCTGCGTGAATAAAATGCTTTTGGCCTGCTCATCCCGTCAAGCTGCGGGATACGGTCGAAGGTAAGAAGATGAACTACTACACCGGCCATTACATCTGCAATCGGGGGACATCCCTGTACATTAATCACAGGTTTGCCGCTGATCACCTTGTGAACAGGTTTTGCCCCGGTCGGATTCGGGCTTGCAGCCTGGACGCATCCTGCAGAAGCACAGTTACCCCAGGCAACGACAGCCTTGCAGTTCTTCACAGCTTCCTGGAGAATCTGCAGGGCGCTGCGGCCGCCAATGCAGCAGTACGCTTCATTTTCGGTAGGTATGGATCCTTCAACCATCACGATATATTCCCCGGGATGTTTTTCCATGACCGCCTTATAGGCAGCTTCTGCGGGAGCCCCCGAAGCAGCCATAAGTGTTTCCTGGTAATCGAGGGAGATCTTGTCCAGAATAATATCTGCAACAATAGGATGCGAAGCCCTGATAAAAGATTCGCTGCAACAGGTGCATTCCTGGAAATGGAACCAGATGACCGGCAGGCGCGGCTTGGTTTCGAAGGCTTTCGCGATCTGGGCTACGCCACTCGCTTCCAAACCCATGAAAGCAGCCATGGTCGTGCAAAACTTAATGAAATCACGGCGGGAAACACCCTTACCCCTGAGTTCTTCATAAAATGTGGGACGTTGATTCTCCATAAACGACTGAGTTTAAAGATTTACCGATTAAAAATATACATTAATCGGAATATGTCAATACGTCAATAGTAATTTGTAAACAGTCTATGTAAAAATTAAACAAGTAATTAAAGGGAAATCACTACATTTAATGCGTAAAAAATCATATAACACATATGAAACATTTTTTTTCAAAACATATAAGTTTGATGTTCATCCTGATTTCAATGGCTTTTTTTCCTTCATGCGGGAACCAGGGAGGCAATGAAAGTTCTGAAGGGGATGCAGTCCAGGAGATCATCAAGAGGGAGGTGATCCTCTCGCCCGAAGCCCAGGA
>CAIJYT010000182.1 GCA_903824935.1 uncultured Bacteroidales bacterium
CAAAGTTGATTTCCAATAATCCAAATTTTAATGAGGTTTTTAATCAACCATTTCAACAGCTATTATAAATAACAATAAAAAGAATCTTTATTATTAATATGAAAACTTATTCTGATCAGAATATCGCCCAAAAGATATCAGAACTTAAAAAGCAAAAGAACGCAGTGATCCTGGCTCATTATTACCAGGTACCTGAAATTCAGGATATAGCTGATTTCATAGGTGACAGTCTTCAGTTATCACAAAATGCAAAAAACACAAATGCTGATATTATAGTATTTGCGGGTGTTCATTTTATGGCTGAAACAGCGAAAATTCTGAGTCCTGCAAAAAAAGTATTGCTGCCCGATCTTGAAGCTGGTTGTTCATTGGCTGATTCCTGTCCGCCCGATGAATTTAAAAAGTTTAAAGCAGCACATCCCGGCCATATTGTTATTTCGTACATCAATTGTTCAGCAGCTATAAAAACATTATCGGATGTGATTTGCACATCGAGTAATGCAATAAAGATCGTTGAATCTTTTCCCAAAGACCAGAAAATAATTTTTGCGCCTGATAAGAACCTGGGGGGATATATAAACCAGGTTACAGGCAGGAACATGCTGCTCTGGAACGGCAGCTGCGAAGTTCATGATGTGATCAAGGCGGAAGAGGTTATACGTTTAAAAAGCGAGCACCCTGATGCTAAGCTCATAGCTCATCCCGAATGCAAGGACATCATCCTTCAGCTTTCCGATTTTATTGGGTCTACCACGGCTTTATTGAATTATACTGTCAAAGATGCTTCAAAAAAATTCATTGTGGCCACCGAATCAGGTATACTTCACCAGATGAAAAAGTCTTCCCCTCAAAAAGAATTCATCATTGTTCCCACCGATGAAAAATGTTCCTGCAACGATTGTCCTTATATGAAGCTAAATACGCTGGAAAAACTGTACCTTAGCCTGAAAAATGAAAAGCCGGAGATTATCCTGTCCCCGGAGTTGATCCGTGCGGCAGAATCTCCTATTTTAAGGATGCTGGAACTTTCACTATAGTACAAAGAATGAACCTCTTAAGATACAGGATAATATTCCTTGTCTTGTTTTTTACGACTGCGTTTGCGATTCCTTCCATTTCGCAGAAGAACGATACCGTGCTAAGAAACGGGTATCAGAAATTCACATACCCCGGTGGAGGTATTTCCAGTGAAGGCACGATAAGGGATGGGAAACCTGATGCGTACTGGAAATCATACTATGAGAACGGTAAACTGAAATCAGAAGGAAACCGCAAAGAATTTGAACTGGATTCGGTGTGGAAATTTTATAATGAAGAGGGAAAACTGATCCTGGAAATCACGTATAAAAAAGGTAAGAAAAACGGAGTCAGGACAAGTTATCTTGACAAAGAAACCATAAGGGAAAACTATAAAAATGATATCAAGGATGGTTATACCCGATATTACTATTCCGATGGCAGGCTGAAACTGGAAGTCCCATTCGTGAAAGGGATGGAACAGGGTTACGGAAAAGAATATGCTGCCGACGGGACCATCATTACCCTTACCGAATACAAGAAAGGATTCATTGT
Source organism: uncultured Bacteroidales bacterium (assembly GCA_903824935.1). Classification (GTDB taxonomy): domain Bacteria; phylum Bacteroidota; class Bacteroidia; order Bacteroidales; family FEN-979; genus CAIRDP01. Next base: position 1,573 of record CAIJYT010000182.1, read on the forward strand.
CGACAGGATGAAGATAAACCGCAGGGACAAGAACAACCTGAAACAGGGTAAATGGTATCTCTTCTATGATAACGGGAACATCAGGCAGGAAGGCAGTTATCTCGATGACCAGAAGGACGGGTATTTTAAAGATTTTACCGAAAATGGTGATCTTCTAAGGATCAGCAAATACGTCATGGGAGAACTGCAGCCTGATGCCGAAGAGATTGCCAAACTGAAGGTGCGCAACGAATACTATGCCGACGGCAAGCTGAAGGTTTCTGCCATGTACCGCAATGATACACCTGAAGGAATCCGCAGGGAATATAAACCCGACGGGACTGTCGAAAAATCGCAGATGTACCATAACGGCATTGTCACCGGGGAAGGCAATATGCTTGATGATGGAAATAAGGATGGGCATTGGAAAGAGTTCTTTGCCGACGGTTCAGTGAAAGCTGAAGGAAATTTCGACGACGGAAAGCAGGTGGGGGAATGGAAATTCTTCCATCTGAACGGAAAAACAGAACAGACAGGCAAGTATAACAAACAGGGAAAGCCCGACGGAAAATGGAAGTGGTTTTATGAAGACGGAAAATTACTGAGGGAAGAGAATTACAGGAATGGATTGAGAGACGGGCTTCTCAGCGAATACGACGAGGATGGAAAACTCATTCAGGAAGGTGATTTTGCGAACGGGGAAGAAGACGGACCATGGTTTTACCTTACAGGTGATGACTATGTGAAAGGAACTTACCGCGACGGCCTGCGCACGGGTATGTGGTTTACCTACTCCCTTCAAAAGAACGGAGAAAAGCTGGATTCACTGGTTATGTTCAAAGGAAATTACATAGACGACCTGCCCGACGGAAAACATACCTGGTACTGGGATAACGGAAAGGTTCATGACGAAGGGCTTTATGTCATGGGCAAAAAAGAAGGGGACTGGATCATCAATAATTCCGACGGGACTCTGTTCCTCGTAATCACCTATAAAGACGGAACGGAAACCCGGTTTGATGGGGTCAGGATAAAGCCAGCTTTCGAAAAAGAGGATTAATTCAACCCGGCGGGAATGCCGGAAGTTTAAAAACAAAATCATGGAAAAGAGAAGACCTGGAATGGGTGGAAGGGGAAAGCCGGCGGGTTTTCGCAAGCCGGGCCCAGAGGATTCGGGCAAGGCAGAACGACGCAGCAAACCGGCAGGGAAACCCTGGGAGGAACGCGGACCAAAACGAGACGAAGGCAGGGTCGAAAGACCTGAAAGAAGGGACAAACCGGCAGGGAAACCGTGGGAGGAACGCGGACCAAAACGAGACGAAGGCAGGGCCGAAAGACCTGAAAGAAGGGGCAAACCGGCAGGGA
>CAIJYT010000183.1 GCA_903824935.1 uncultured Bacteroidales bacterium
ATTTCGCTATTTCGCTACTTCGCTACTTCTTTCACACGCCACCCCCCTCCGGATGATCTTCTGCCCATACTTGTTCCTCACCTTGTCGAGGGCCTGATAGAGGCTGATCATCCCGCTGCTGTCCTCGAACATGTTCAGCTGCGGATTGCCCGCTACCAGCCCGCTGAAGCGCACCCCGATCAGGCGGATCAGCATGCGGCGCTGGTAAAGACGGCCGAACAATTCTTTCACCAGAGGTATCAGGATATGATCGAAAGCCGTGTAGGGCACATGTTTCTGAAGGGTATGCGTATCGAAGTTCGAATAGCGGATCTTCACCGTGACGCAGGAAGTGAGTTTCTGCTGGTCCCTCAGTTCGAAAGCTATCTTTTCGACCATCTTCACCAGTTTCTCCTTCATCTTCACCACATCTATGGAATCCTGTTCGAAGGTAGTTTCGGTGCTGATCGATTTACTCTCAGAATACGGCACCACAGGCGTGGAATCCTGTCCGTTGGCCTTTTCCCAGATCACAATCCCGTTCTTCCCCATCACCCTTTCCATCATCTCCACGGGTATCTGGCTGAGAGTGGCTATAGTGACAATGCCCATGGATCTCAGCAGGCGGTAGGTCTTCTCTCCTATCATCGGGATCTTCCTGATCGACAGAGGGTCAAGGAAAGGCTTCACCGCCTCACGCTGGATCTGCAGTTCCCCGTTCGGTTTGGCTTCGCCCGTAGCGATCTTCGAAACCGTCTTGTTTACCGAAAGCCCGAACGAAATAGGCAGACCTGTATTCTTAATGATGCTCTGCCTGAGCTCATGCGTCCATTTGAGGGTCCCGAAAAAGCGGTCCATCCCCGTCACATCAATATAATGTTCATCGATGGATGCCTTCTCATACATCGGAGCCTTTTCGGCAATGATATCCGTAACATCGTGCGAATACTTCGAATACAGTTCCATATCGCCCCGAACGACCATGGCATCCCGGCAAAGCGTGCGCGCCATCTTCATCGGCATAGCCGAATGCACCCCGAATTTCCTGGCCTCATAGCTGCAGCTCGCCACCACCCCCCGGTCGGAAGTCCCGCCTATGATCACAGGCTTTCCCAGCAAAGCAGGATTGACAAGCCTTTCAACCGACACGAAGAAGGTGTCAAGGTCGAGGTGGACGATATTGCGGGAGAGTACCAGCATAATGTTAAATAGCGAAATAGCGAAGTAGCGAAATCAACTATTATACCGCTTGGTTTTCAGTTTCTTTTTGATGGTCGAGAAGATATTCAGGAGTTCTTCCGTTTCCCTTTTGATTTCTTTGATCTGCTCCGGTTTCAGTACTTCAGCAGTCAACAGAAAATCAAACCAGAAAAGCGTTTCATCACACTCTTCAACAACTATACAGATTTTCGAATAGAACTCTGCCTCCGACCTGCCACGTGTTGCGGAACTATAGTTTGCAGCAACAGAAGTTGCACTTCTTAAAAGCTGTTTTACGACAATCCTGTTCACCTCCGTCAGTCTCACACTATTCATAATGCGATAAACCTCAATCGCAAATACCTTAGTTCTTACTCTCATCTTCTGGTTAAAAGTCTTAACGTCATACTTTTCCATTATGCTTTTTACTCTTTATCCGCCATAAACCAAAAAGTAACAGCATTCTTTATCTGATTTTCTTTTTTTATTTCGCCACTTCGCTACTTCGCTATTTCGTTACTGGTTTTTTTGATTAATTTCTAATCTATTTTGCGATTACAATATAATCATTTATATTTGCAGTACCAAATTTATTTGCCATGTTTTTCAGTTCAAACATCAAATTTTTACGCAGGCGCCGTGGCCAGACCCAGGACGATGTGGCCGACGCCATCAACATGAAACGCTCAACCTTAAGCGGTTACGAGAACGCCATTGCACAGCCAGGCTTCGAAGCATTGATCATTCTTTCAAAATTTTTCAACGTAGCCATCGATACCCTCATCAAGGTCGACCTCTGCAGCCTGCCCGAAAGCCAGGTGAGGCAGCTCGAAAGGGGGTACGATGTCTTCATCAAAGGCTCAAACCTCAGGATACTCACCACCACCGTGGGTACCGACAATGAGGAAAACATCGAACTGGTCTCCGAAAAAGCCAAAGCAGGCTATGCCACGGGTTTTGCTGATCCCGAATACATCAGCATACTGCCTACTTTCAGGCTGCCCTTTCTCTCGAAACAAAAGAAATACCGCGCATTCCAGGTCAGCGGGGACTCCATGCTGCCCATCCCCCCCGGGGCCTTCGTTACAGGTATGTTCCTGCAGGACTGGAGTTCCATCAAGGATAAGGATGCTTATATTATACTGACTGCGGATGAGGGAATAGTGTTCAAAGTAGTTGAGAACAGGCTTAAGGAAGATGGCACACTGAGGCTCCATTCATTAAACCCTGCATACGAACCGTATGACCTGCCGGTGAACAGCATCAGAGAGTTGTGGCAGTTCGTCCACTTTATCAGCCCGAAAATCCCCGAAAATCCTGAAAACGAGAACAAGGTGCTGCTGGAAACAGTAAAAAAACTCAAGCGGGACGTGCAGGAGATACAAACCCGTCTGCAGATATAATTTTTTAATTCCAAGGTTATCAAGTGATTGTTTTGTTTTATATTTGCTTAACCTAAATCCAGAAACTTAAATTAAAACCAATAATCTATGAAAGTCGCCATCGTTGGTTCCGGTTACGTGGGACTCGTAACAGGGACATGTTTTGCTGAAGTCGGTATTGAGGTCACCTGCGTTGACATTGATAAAAAGAAAATCGATAACCTTAACCAGGGGATTATCCCGATATATGAACCCGGGCTTGAAGAAATGGTTCACAGGAATGTAAAAAAAGGCAGGCTTTCTTTCACAACAAGTCTGAAAGATGCCCTGGTCGACTGTGAAGTGGTCTTCAGTGCTGTGGGTACTCCTCCCGACGAAGACGGCAGTGCCGATCTTCAGTATGTTCTTTCCGTTGCCCGCGACTGCGGAAAATACATGAATGATTATTTACTCATCGTTACAAAAAGTACAGTTCCTGTGGGGACTGCCGAAAAAGTCAGGAAAGCCCTCAGGGATGAGCTCGACAAAAGAGGCGTTAAGATTGAGTTTGACGTTGCCTCAAATCCTGAGTTTCTTAAAGAAGGGGCTGCCGTCGACGACTTCCTGAAACCTGATCGCATCGTGGTGGGTTGCGATTCGCCCAGGGCCGAAGAACTGATGAAAGCCTTGTACAAGCCGTTTACATTGAACGGCCACCCCGTGATCTTCATGGATATTGTTTCGGCCGAAATGACCAAGTACGCCGCAAACTCCATGCTTGCCACCAAGATCAGCTTTATGAACGATATCGCAAACCTCTGCGAGATCGTTGGCGCTGATATCAATAATGTTCGCAGAGGGATAGGTTCTGATTCGAGGATTGGGACAAAATTTATTTACCCCGGCGCTGGTTACGGCGGAAGCTGTTTTCCGAAGGACGTGAAAGCCCTTATTCATACCGCCGACGATAATAAATATTCGCTCAGGGTGCTGAAAGCTGTTGAAGCAGTTAACGATGATCAGAAAGCGGTCATGTTCAACAAGATCAGCAAGTATTTCAATGGCAATCTCAATGGTAAGACCGTCGGTCTCTGGGGCCTTTCTTTCAAACCACAGACTGATGACATGCGCGAAGCTCCCTCACTTGTCATCATTAAGAAGCTGCTTGATGCCGGTGCAAAGGTCAAAGCCTATGACCCGGTTGCCATGCATGAAACCCAAAGGATACTGGGCGACAGCATAGAATATGCGGCTGACCAGTACGACGCCCTGATCGACGCCGACTGCCTGCTGATGATCACTGAATGGCCAGAATTCAAATTCCCGAATTTCAACGTCATGCGAAAACTTCTGAAGACAGCAGTAATCTTTGACGGACGTAACATTTATGACGTCATTGAAATAAAGAAGAAAAACTTCGATTATTTCTGCATAGGCGTAAATACATCAAAGTAACCTGAACATGAAATCGAAAGGCCTGACAGTTAAATTTTGCTGTTAGGTCTTTTCATTTAAACCATCAAGGTATGATCAAAAAGAAAATTTTAGTTACAGGAGGTGCCGGGTTCCTGGGATCCCAGCTTTGCGAGAAACTTCTGAACCAGGGACATGAAGTCGTATGCCTGGATAATTATTTCACGGGGCAGAAACAAAATGTTGTAAACCTGCTTAAAAACCCGTATTTCGAACTTATCAGGCATGATGTGACTATGCCGTTCTTCATCGAGGTTGACGAGATCTACAACCTGGCATGCCCCGCTTCCCCTGTGCATTACCAGTACAATCCCATCAAGACCGTGAAAACTTCGGTCATGGGAGCCATCAATATGCTGGGCCTGGCAAAACGTATACGCGCCAAGGTCCTGCAGGCAAGCACCAGTGAGGTCTACGGAGATCCCGAGATCCATCCCCAGACCGAAAGCTACTGGGGCCATGTCAATCCGATAGGGCTCCGTTCATGCTACGATGAGGGAAAAAGGGTTGCCGAAACCCTGTTCATGAATTATCATCAGCAGAACAATGTGAGGATTAAGCTTATGAGGATCTTCAATACCTATGGTCCCAAGATGCATCCCCATGACGGAAGAGTGGTTTCAAACTTCATTGTCCAGGCATTAAATGGTGAAGACATCACCATTTACGGCAACGGCAGTCAAACACGTTCTTTCTGTTATGTTGATGACCTCCTCGAAGGAATGGTGCGGCTGATGAACTCCCGCGAAGATTTTATCGGTCCGGTCAATATTGGCAACCCGGGAGAATTTACCATGATAGAACTCGCTGAACTGGTATTAAAACTTACCGATTCTCATTCGAAACTGGTTTTTATGCCCCTGCCTTCCGACGACCCCTTGCAACGCAAACCCGATATCACCCTGGCAAAAAAGGAACTCGGCTGGGAACCTACTATTCCGCTGGAGGAAGGATTGAAGAGGACGATAGCGTATTTTAAAACCATAGTTTAAAAGAGAAATGTTAAAGACATGAATATACTTATCACCGGCTCCAAAGGACAACTTGGTAATGAGCTGAGGCTTCTTGAGAAGAAATACACTGAATACAGGTTCACTTTTACCGACGTGGAAGAGCTGGATATTACCGATGTGCAGGCTGTTTCGGCGTTCTTTAATGAACTGCATCCTGATGTCGTTGTGAATTGCGCCGCCTATACGGCCGTAGACAAGGCAGAACAGGAGCCTGATCTTGCACTGAAGATCAACTCCCTTGCGGTAAGGAACCTCTCGAATGCCTGCGGGGAATTCAACGCCCTGCTGATCCATGTCTCAACCGATTATATTTTCAGCGGTAAAGGGTATCGTCCGTATGTTGAGACCGATACCCCCGAGCCTGTATCCAGCTATGCAAGGTCAAAGTATGCCGGTGAAACCCAGATGCTTAGCAGTTGTCAGAATGGCGTGATTTTCAGAACCTCCTGGCTGTACTCATCTTTCGGAAATAATTTCGTCAAGACTATACTTAAATACGGAAAAGACAGAGGTAAGCTGAATGTGGTCTTCGACCAGATCGGATGTCCCACCTATGCCGGGGACCTGGCTTCCGCCATTCTGCAGGTCATCCCCGGGTTAGAAGGGCATGAGGGTGTTGAGATTTTTCATTATTCAAATGAAGGTGTGACCAGCTGGTACGATTTTGCCATAGCTATTATATCATTTTCGGGGATACCATGCGTTATTACTCCTGTTGAAACAAAAGACTATCCCCTTCCTGCCCCACGTCCCTTTTACTCGGTGCTTAACAAAACCAGGTTTAAGGAGAGGTTCGGCATCGCAATACCTTACTGGAGAGATAGTTTAGAGGAGTGCATTAAGAAATTAAGTAGCGAAGTAGCGAAATAGCGAAACAAAAAAGAAGTTGTTGAAAATATAATGCAATTCTAAAGTGAAAAGAAGAATTAGCTGAAATAAAGGAAAAAGTAAAATTTCGCTTCTTCGCTATTTCGCTACTTCGCTACTTCGCTACTTCTAACCTTGAACCTACCCAACATTATGGATCAAAGCATATTGGAAAAAACACAGTCCTGGACCCAGGGCAATTTTGATGAAGGTACTAAAGCCAGGGTCAGTGAAATGGCAGCAAGCAACCCTGCCGAGCTTGAGGATTCATTTTACCGTATTCTTGAATTCGGCACGGGCGGACTTAGGGGTGTGATGGGCGACGGCACCAACCGTATGAATAAGTATACTGTAGGAATGGCGACCCAGGGCCTGGCCAATTACGTGATGCAGATGTTCCCCGGTGTTTTGCATAAGATGGCTATCGCTTACGACAGCCGTAATAACAGCAGATATTTTGCAGAGATCACTGCGGAAGTCCTTGCTGCCAATGGGTTCAAGGTTTACCTGTTTGATGACATCCGTCCGACTCCTGAGCTTTCTTTCGCTGTAAGGCAGCTGGTATGCCAGAGCGGGGTCATGATCACTGCTTCACATAACCCTAAGGAATACAACGGGTATAAGGCATACTGGGACGATGGAGCCCAGTTCATTGCGCCTCATGATGAAAACGTGATCAGGGAAGTGGAGAAGATCTCATCAATAGACCAGGTTAAATGGCAGGGCAACGGTGAAAACATCATCAGCATAGGCAGGGAAATCGATGAAGCTTACCTTGCCAGACTGCAAACCCTCTCACTCTCCCCCGATCTCATCCGAAAGCATAAAAACCTTAAAATAGTATACACGCCTCTTCATGGTACAGGGCGTGTGATGGTGCCGGAAATCCTGAAACGCTTCGGGTTTGAAAATATTCATCCTGTTCCCGAACAGATGGTAGCCGACGGGAACTTCCCAACGGTGAAGAGCCCTAACCCCGAAGAGCATTCGGCCCTGGATATGGGTATGAAACTTGCCGAACAGCTCAATGCCGACCTGGTTATGGCTACTGATCCCGACGCCGACCGTGTGGGAATTGCGGTGCGCGACACTGAAGGAAAAATGATCCTTCTGAACGGGAACCAAACAGCATCATTGCTGTTTTATTACGTGATCACCAGATGGAAAGAGCTTGGCAGGCTAAACGGGAAACAATTCATTGTCAAGACCATCGTGACTTCCGAACTGCTTAAGGATATTGCTGTTTCGTTCAATCTGAAGTACTACGATGTGCTCACAGGGTTTAAATATATTGCTGATATTATCAGGAAAACCGAGGGTGCGGAAGAATTCATTATCGGGGGCGAAGAAAGCTATGGTTACCTTGCCGGTGATTTCGTGCGCGATAAAGATGCAGTCGGGGCCTGCGCTCTCATCGCGGAAACCCTGGCCTGGACAACCTCACGCGGACTTTCGCTGTATGAGTTGCTGATAGAGATCTATTTGAAGTTCGGCTTTTACAAGGAGTCCCTCCTTTCGGTAACCCGCAAAGGCCAGGCCGGAGCCCAGGAGATCAAGCAAATGATGGTGGATTACCGCCTCAGTCCTCCCGTCGAAATCAATGGCAGTAAGGTGATCCGGATCAAGGATTATAACAGCCTGACTGAGAAGGACATTCTGCGGGGGACATCAGAGCCCATATATCTTCCGAAGTCTGACGTGCTGCAGTTTTTCACTGAAGATGGCAGCGTGATCAGCGTAAGGCCTTCGGGTACAGAACCCAAGATCAAATTCTATTTCGGGGTTCGTGAGAACCTTGCCGGCAAACCTGACTTTGCTGCAACCGAAAAAAAACTGAACGATAAGCTGCAAGGCATTATCACTTCGCTGAATTTACGGTAATCTTCCTTATGTCGTCATGAAAAGCAGGGGAATGCATGCGACAGTCTGTTTTATTCTGCTTTTTGGCCTTTGCTGTTTAAACCGTGATCCCCTGAGGGCACAGGTTCCAGAAAAACCCAAGTCAATGCTTGCTCCCAGCGAGGACAGTGTCATGAACGGGAAAAAATATGTAAAGAAGACAAAGAATTTTTACGACAGCGTCTACCAGCGTTTTCAGCGCCATAAATTCACTAAAATGCTCTACAGCCTGGCATTTGTGGCGCCACAGATCAGCACTCTTCCCGATACTGTACAGGCTATGGCCAGTGAAAATCCTTATAAACAATACGAAGGCAAGATAATCCGAAAGATTCGCGTAGTGTCGCTTGACCCTTTCGGACCTACAGTAGTCGATACAGCCAGGCCGCCAACCACAGGGTTTGGTAAATTCCTGAATGTGGTCCACATTCAGTCAGCTCCTTTCGTTATCAAGAAGATGGCGCTTATCAGGCAGGGGCAGGCGCTTGACCCTTATGTGATGGCCGACCAGGAGCGTATATTAAAGGAACTGAGTTATATTGACGATGCCCGTGTAACCGTTATCCCTACCGAAAGCGATGATTCGGTGGATGTGCTGGTCGTGACAAAGGATGTATGGTCCATTGGCGCAGTGATTCCTGTTCTTACCACCATGAAAATGGGTTTCAGGTTATTCGATGCCAACTTCGTCGGGCTTGGCGACAGGCTGTCACTTGATTTTTCTTTTGCCAGGTACAGGGCGCCATTCGCCAGGTTCGACGGATTCTCTTATACCTATACCAATATTTTGGGGACTTTCACCGATTTAACCCTGAGTTATCACCAGGACGACATGCACCAGGTCAATATTGGCGTGTGGGTTGACCGTCCTTTTGTGACCAACCGCACGAAATATGCCGGAGGGATCTCATACCAGTATAATAAACTGGCTTATGATATTCATGACGACTGGTGGAAATTCAGCAAATCGAGTTCAGGATATCTATGGTTCGGCCGCTCCTACCAGATAGCCGAATATAAGATCCCCACCCGTTTTATCGCCTCAGCATCCATCCAGGCCGGCACATTCCTAAAAAGGCCGGGCATCACCGTTGATACCAACAAGGGGTATTATGATATGACCCAGGTACTGGGAAGTGTTGCGTTCTCAAGGAACAACTACTACCTTATTGATTATTTCCTGAACTTCGGTAAAACCGAGAACATTCCTTATGGAAGGCTTATCCAGCTGACATTCGGCCCTCAGTTCACGAATTTCTACACCCGTCTTTACTCGGGTATCACATATTCCCAGGGTAATTTTATAAAAAAGTTCGGTTATCTCCAGGGCAGGATAGACCTGGGATGGTATTACAACCACAGGACTATTGAAGACGGGGTGTTTATAGCAAGGTTTAACTATATGAGCTACCTCTACTTTACGCCCGACAAACGGTATAAATTCAGGACCTATATTCTGTCGACATTCAGGCAGGGATTCCTTCGCCGCAGTAACAACCAGGATTTCACCTACATAGATCAGGATATTCACATCAACAAATACAGCACCGATACAGTTTTCAAAGGGGTTAACTCCATTTCAATGTATTTTTCCACTGTAATGTTCACCCCATGGTATTTTTATGGCTTCAGATTTGCATTGACAGGGATATTTGCAGGAGGGTTTAAAAGCGACGGGTATGCAAATCTCTTTAAGACCAGGTTCTATACTGAACTGGGTGTCGGTTTCCTGATAAGAAATGAAAGCCTTATCTTCCCAACATTCCTGTTCAGCGTTTATGTTTATCCCACACCTGAAGCGGGCGTGCCCTGGCTTCAAACCAGTTTTTCCAATGCACCTGACCTTCACATGAAAGATTATAACCCCTCGGCTCCGTCGGTGGTATCATTATACCAATAATTTGTTCTGACAAATTAATTTTATATTTGCAACAAAGGAGGCATTATGATAGACCGGCAGAAACTTAACCAGAATTTCCAGTATTTCGACAAGGAAACGATCATCGAGATCATAGATATTTTCTTCGAAGAATATCCTGACAGGATAGAAAAGTTGAGGAAAAATATAGAGGACCTTGATTTTATCCAGCTTAAATTCAATTCCCACAGCCTTAAAGGTGTTATTGCCAACTTTCAGGATCCTGAATGCAGCGAACTCTCGTGCAAACTGGATGAGATGGCCAAGAACCAGGAAAAGAATGGTTTAACCGGTGTATTTCAAAATCTTGTTGCTGCCAGTGACAAACTCATGGAAGAGCTTAAAGGGCTTAGAGCCGAAATGGCAGCAAAATAATTCCAAACCGGCCGGATTATACAGCAGGAAAAGCTGAGATTACTTCTTCATTACTTTATCCAGCCTGTTAAGCCCTTCAATTGCTTTGCCGTAGTTAACTTTGAGCTTAAGCGACTTCTGGTAATCATCATTTGCTTTCTGGTAATCCTTGAGCTGCTCATAACTGAGCCCCCTGTTGTACCAGGATTCCGCGTAGCCGGGATCCTTTGCTATGGCTTTAGTGAAATACTCCACTGCCTTGCTGTAATCCTGCAGGTAAACCAGGTTGATATACCCTATATTATAAAAGGCATCCCTGAAAGTCGTATCGGTACGGGCCAGCACTTCATAGGTCCCGATTGCCTTTGAATACTGACCGCTTTCCTGGTAAAACATCCCGAGATCGTACAAGGCCTCTTTACTGTTGGGCCGAATCCTGAGTGCATTGTTGAAATAACCGGCAGAAAGCTGATCGTGCCTTGTGGCAAACAGTTCCCCCAGCAGCATATAGGCATCATAATACTGAGAGTTGAATCTCACAGCATCCATCAGGTCGCCTACTGCATGAGCCGAATCTCCCGTCTCCAGCAACGCCATTGCCCGCGTAAACCTTACCGAAGTATTGGTTTTATCAAGTTCCAGCACCGCTTTAACATACTGGTCGACTTTCTTATAATCCTTAACGATAAGGTAGAGGTCAGCCAATTTAGTATTCGCAGTCAGATTTTTCGGATCCACCGAAACTGCCTTCAGAAGTGATTCCTCGCAATTCTGGGGCTGGCCCATCAGAAGGTAGATATCCGAAAGGGTGATATAGTATTCGGCATTTTTCGGCTGTATCTGCAAGGCCTTGTTGATATCATTAAGGGCCTGGTTTATCTCCTTTAATGAAATATAAATCTTTGCCCGCTGCTGATAAAGAGCAGGATCCTTGTCATTCGAGGACAACTGTTTATTCAGGTCCACGAGAGCATACCTCAGGGAATCTTCCCGGCTCACCTTGCCGTGCTTATCATTTCCCCTGTGGCAGGCAAGGCTGATGACTATTAAAAGGCAAACGGCCCCAACGCTAGGAATTCTCATGCTATCTCTGGACTTTGAGAAGTTCTTTGATCTTTCCTTCCAGTTCTTCCATGAGTTCAGGATTATCCTGGATGAGCTTTTTCACTGCATCCCTTCCCTGCCCGAGCTTTGTATCCCCGTAGCTGAACCATGAACCGCTTTTCTTGATCAGGTTATTTTCAACTGCAAGGTCAAGTATCTCGTAACACTTTGAAATACCTTCGCCAAAGATGATGTCGAACTCGGCTTTTCTAAATGGCGGGGCAACTTTATTCTTGACAACTTTTACCCTCACCCTGTTACCAATTGCTTCTTCCCCGTCTTTTAACTGGGTTATCTTGCGGATGTCGAGCCGCACGGAAGCATAGAATTTCAGCGCGTTTCCGCCTGTGGTCGTCTCCGGGTTGCCGAACATGACACCAATCTTTTCACGAAGCTGGTTGATGAAAATACAGCAGGTCTGTGTCTTGCTGATTGTCGATGTGAGCTTTCTCAGGGCCTGTGACATCAGGCGTGCCTGGAGGCCCATTTTTGAATCACCCATCTCCCCTTCTATCTCGCTTTTGGGTGTCAGAGCCGCCACCGAGTCGATCACGATGATATCGATCGCACCCGAACGAATCAGGTTTTCGGTGATCTCGAGAGCCTGCTCCCCGTTGTCGGGCTGGGAAACCAGCAGGTTCTCCACATCTACCCCAAGTTTCTGGGCATAGAAACGGTCAAAAGCATGTTCCGCATCGATAAAGGCTGCAATGCCTCCCATCTTCTGGGCTTCCGCAATAGCATGGAGCGCCAGTGTTGTCTTTCCTGATGATTCAGGGCCATAGATCTCGATAACCCTGCCTTTGGGCAAACCGCCCACACCAAGTGCAATATCAAGACTGATTGATCCGGTTGAAATCACTTCCACAGCTTCAATGGCATTTTCACCAAGACGCATGATGGTTCCTTTTCCGTAAGCCTTTTCCAGCTTGTCCAATGTAAGCTGAAGAGCTTTAACTTTTTCTTTGTTCACTTCCTGTGACATTTTTCCTCCTTTTGTTTAGTGACCCATCTCTTCCAGGATCTGCTGCGAGTGGTTCTTTGTATCAACTTTGGTAAAAACTTTTGCTATCACCCCTTTCTCGTCGATCACATAAGTGGTGCGGATGATACCTTCATATTCCTTACCATAGAGTTTTTTCATTCCCCATGCACCATATGCCTTTAAAATGGTTCTCTCTTTATCCGGGATAAGGGCAAAAGGTAATACGTATTTTGCAATAAATTTTTTATGTGATGCTTCCGAGTCGGCGCTGACACCTAACACCGCGAAGCCTTTTTTCTTCAATTCCAGGTAGTTATCTTTAAGATTACATGCTTCGGCCGTACAACCCGGGGTGTCGTCTTTCGGATAAAAATACAGGATCAGCTTGCTACCCCTGAAATCTTTAAGGCTGACCGGTTTACCATCCTGATCAGTGACAAGGAAATCAGGAGCCTTGTCTCCGGCTTTCAGATCTGCCATTGTTTCAATTTTTATTCAAAATTATTAAAACCCCGCCTGATTTTCCGACGGAATAAGATTAAGTTTTCAACAAAAGCTGAAGCGCGTTCGGCTCTTACGGGATCTGCAGGCAGGCTTAACTATCATCTGGCAGAAAGTTACCACACACCCAGGGATATTTTGCCTGGATTAAGAGCTTTTACAGGCAACCTTACCTAAAATCACTCTCCTTTCATACCTGTCGGGATGTAAGGGTTTTTGTACATTTGTTCAATAATATTTTTATACTTTGTTTCCCAGGGTTATTTTTTTTTCGGTATTACTGATCGTCTGCTTTTCTGCAACCGGATCACTGTGTAATTCAGTAAATCCCGAAGCGATAAACCTGGCTTTAAACTGCGGCGACACCCTGATAGGCAATAAAATCGCTCATTACGATCCCCATAGCCCTCTTACTGCTATCCCCTGTTCAAGTGCAAATGTGTTTTGCACAGGTACAACCTATACATTTCCTTCAGGTACAACAGGCACGGGACCCATACCGGTTGGAGGCTATCCGAATTACGGATGCCTTGGCCTGCAGACCGGGCCTGCCTGGTATTATATGCAGGTGGGAGTTGCCGGAGACATTATTATAACAATTGTTCAAACCGGCCCTCCTCCCCAATACACACCCCATGATGTTGATTTTGTTTGCTGGGGACCTTTTTCATCGGTTTCCGATGGGTGTGCTACCGGTCTTACCTTGGCTAACATTGTCGACTGCAGTTTCTCCCCTTATGCAACTGAGATCTGTCATATTTACAACGCCCAGGTCGGCCAGATCTACATCCTGCTTATGACAAATTTTGGCGGGCAGCCGGGAATAATAACGTTTTCTCAGACAGGCGGCAATGGACAGACCAACTGTAATCCCGTATTCTTTTGTTCGATGGTTGCACTCACTGCAACAGCTTCAGCCTGCAATCCAACCACCAACAAATTTTCAATTTCCGGAAGTGTTGATTTCACCAATCCTCCCTCAACCGGCACCTTGACTGTCACAGACAATACCGCAGTCCCTCCTGTTGTTCAAACATTCAATCCTCCTTTTATAAGTCCAAAGGTTTATAACCTCACGAATATTCCCTGTGATGGGTTAACTCATTCCGTTACGGCAGTTTTTTCCGACAGTTCTGCCTGCACGCTGACGCAGCAACTTACGGCCCCTCCCGGGATTTGTCCGTTGGCAGTGATCAGCGGAGGGGGGGCCATCTGTAACGACCCAATCAGCCATGCGACAGTTAACGTCAACATCAGTGGTTCTGTTGGTCAATATACTTTTATCTATGCCATAAACGGCATAAACCAAACCCCGGTCAGTAATTACAGCGGCCCTTTTCCTTACCAGATCAGTACAAGCATCCCGGGAACTTATACATTGGTATCCGTCAACAACCCTCCCTGTCCCTGGGGAGGCCAGGTTTCAGGAACCGCAACAGTTGTGGTAAATCCTCTTCCTACGGCCAGCATTTCAGGAAGTACCGGTGTTTGTATGAATGCCGCGCCCCCATATGTAACTTTTACCGGCGGATCTTCAACACCTCCCTATACATTTACCTATAACATCAACGGAGGGGCAAACCAGGTGGTTAGCACTACCTCGGGGAACAGCATTACGCTGTCAGTGCCCACCACAATTGCAGGGACTTTTATTTATAACCTTCTTAGCGTACAGGACGGAAGTTCAACAGCCTGTTCTCAACTTCAGACAGGAAGTGCAAATATTACAGTGAATCCATTGCCAACGGCAGTTATTGCAGGGACTGCAAGCGTTTGCCTTGGAGCTCCTTCTCCAAAGATCACCTTTACTGCAGGTTCTTCGGCCGGGCCGTGGCTGTTCACATATAAAATGAACGGCGGACCAGACCAGACAATCAGTACAGTTCAAGGGAACAATATAACCCTGGATGTTCCGACAAACACAAGTGGGATATTCACATATACCCTGGTCAGCATTCAGGATTTAGTCTCAGGATGCTTACAGGCACAGCCAGGTAACGCAACTGTAACGGTAAATCCCCTGCCTACTGCTGCAATTTCAGGAACAACAAACGTATGTCAGAATTCAACCCCGCCAGTGATCACTTTTACAGGAGGGGCAGCAACTGCACCTTACACTTTTACGTACAATATCAACGGGGGCACAAACCAGTCAGTAACCACAACGACGGGGAACAGCGTTTCAGTCCCGGCGACTATAAGCACACCAGGCGTTTTTACATGGAGCCTGGCTGGAGTCCAGGAAGGAAGTTCAACTGCCTGTTCCCAAATGCAAACGGGAATCGCCGTGATTACCGTACTGCCATCACCATATGTTAACCTCACCTCCTGCAATGACCCTGTCACAACCACTACATCTAGGCCTTTTGCTTTAAAAGGAGGAGTGCCTCCGGGCGGACAATATTATATCGACGGGATCATAGTACCGGGCGCATTGCTGGACCCTGCCGGGCTCACTGCAGGCAACCATCAGATCACCTATGCCTTTACAAGCTACAATACCTGCACCAGCACATCCTCCGCTGCACCATTATCAGTAACTTCAGGCAGCTCACCTGCATCTTGTCCTCAAAATATTACAGACCCCAGGGATAGCCGGACTTACAAAGTCTATAAACTTGGAACTTATTGCTGGATGCTGACCAACCTCAATTATGGCACCAGGATGAGTTTCTCATCCCAGCCTCAGAGTGACAACTGTATTCCCGAAAAATACTGCCTGCCAGCCGACCCAAACTGCAGCAGCTATGGCGGGCTCTACCAATGGGAAGAACTGATGCAATACCAGGTTCCCGGCCCGGGCCAGAAGATACAGGGCCTCTGCCCTCCCGAATGGCATGTTCCTTCACAGTCGGAATGGCAGGACCTGATCAATGCAGTCGCAACTGAAATTCCCGGGGAAGGAATTGCCGGAGGGTTTCTTAAAGACACCATACCAACCTTCGGGTTTCATGCCCTGGCAGAAGGAATCTTTTACCTGAATTACAGCTGGGCGTTCACTTCGGGTTCACCTTTCGTAACCATGTTCTGGACAGCCACGACAACCGGGCCTTACCGCGCAGTTGCAAGGGGGATGAATACCTACAATTACAGTGTCTCGTTCTACCCGTCACTCAGGGAGAATGCCTTTCCGGTCAGATGCGTAAAAGACTGATGACAATGTAGGTTGTACGATGTACGATGTACGATGTACGAAATTTCGCTATTTCGCTTTTATTCGCACCAATTGCTTATTTCATTTGTGTGCTCATTACGCCTTCGGCGAACGCTTTTCTCCTTTTACTGCTTCGTTTAGGTAGTACTTGCATATCCCTGTCAGCCCGCACTCAGAGCATTTCGGTTTTCGTGCAACGCAAACATACCTTCCGTGCAGGATCAGCCAGTGGTGCGCGATCGGAATGAGATCTTCGGGAATATGCTTAATCAGCTGCATCTCGGTCTGGTATGGATTTTTTGCATTCAGGGTTAGCCCTATTCTTGCCGACACCCTGTGAACATGGGTATCGACAGCCATGGCCGGTTTGTTGAATATTACGGCAGCCAGTACATTCGCGCTTTTCCGGCCTATGCCGGGCAACTTCTGCAGCTCATCCACATCGGAAGGCATAACACCTCCGAAATCCCTGATCAGCCCCTGGGCCATGCCGATAATGTTCTTTGTTTTGTTATTAGGGTAGGAACAGCTTTTGATCAGCCCGAACACATCCGCATGCTTTGCACTTGCAAGGCTTGCTGCTGTCGGATACTGTTTAAAGAAAGCAGGCGTGATCAGGTTCACCCTTTTATCGGTACATTGGGCTGAAAGTATTACTGCAACAGCAAGTTCATATGGATCTGTATAAGCGAGTTCTGTTTCTGCCTCCGGCCTGTGCTCCAGGAAATAAGTGATCAGCTTTTCATATCGTTCTGCCTGACGCATAATTTCGTAGTTTTGACAAAAGTAGAAAATAGCGAAGTAGCGAGGTACTTATTTTTTTCATTTCGCCTTTCGCTTTTTATCTTCATTTATGAAAACGTTTGACGTCATTATTGCAGGAGCCGGGCCGGCAGGACTTACTGCAGCGCTTAAGCTCGCTGGTTCAGGTCTCAGTATCGCGATGCTCGAAAAGGATGTGTTTCCGCGTGAGAAGATCTGCGGTGATGCCCTGTCGGGTAAGGTTACAAGCATACTGAAACGCATGCCCGATGGGGTCTTCAGTGATTTTATCGGGAGTGTTGACAAACTACCGGCAATGGGCATACGTTTTTATTCACCTGATATGAGTTATGTGGATCTGCCTTACCTCGCACCCGGGTCTGAAGAAAAAGGCAGGGAGATTTCAGACATCCCTGAGCATGCCCCTGGATACCTTTGCCAAAGGTATGATTTCGATAATTTCCTTATAAGGCATTGCCGCAGGTACAGGAATATCAGCATACATGAAAACACTGCAATAAAGAAAGTTGACATTGAAAACGGGACTGTCACTGCTGAGACGGCAAATGAAACATACACTGCAAAAATGATCCTGGGCGCCGATGGGGTTCATTCGGTGGTGCGCCGGTCTCTCACAGCTTACAAAGAAAACAAAAAACACATCTGCCTTGGCCTGCGCGCTTATTATGAAAATGTCAGCCCGGGGGAAGAACAAAATTTTGCTGAACTTTATTTCCTGAAGGAATTACTGCCCTGCTATTTCTGGATCTTTTCAATGCCGGGGAACCGGTTCAATGTCGGACTTGGCATGATGCAGTCGACAGTCACGGCCCGGAAGATCAACCTTTCGAAGGTGCTTGACGACATTTTGAAGAATCACCCTAAGATATCCCCCAGGTTTAAAAATGCCAGGATGGTCAGCTCCCTGGGGGCCCATTCACTGCCAATGCATATGCAGCCTGAGATCCTTTCGGGTGACAATTTCCTCATGCTTGGAGATGCTGCATCCCTTGTGGATCCTTTCCTGGGTGAGGGAATTGGTAATGCCATGGCCAGCGGGGAAGTGGCTGCAGATATTGTAAAGTCAGCCTTTGAACAAAACCGGTTTGACTCTGACTTCCTCAGCCGTTACGACCAAAGGATAAAGCACAGGATACTTACCGATTTCGGGTATGCCGACATAGTCCGCCGCCTTGCCTGTTCCGGCTATCTCATCAACTTCGTCGTGAAACGCGCATCCCGAAGCAGGAGCCTGCACAAGCTGCTGCTTTCAATGAATACCGACGAAGTGATCAGGAAAAAACTGGCCAGCCCCCTGTTTTACCTGGGACTATTGTTCAGGTAAATGAAGAAGGCCACAGAAGAATTATTCAGATTTTTTTATAAGCTTGCTTACGGCGACGTTTCCCTCGCTTACCAGCTTTAAAAAATAAATCCCGGGCGGCAATGAACTTATATCCACGCGGTCCTGGGGAGCCGACACAACCCGGGACAAAACTTCCTCCCCGTTAAGGTTCAGAATGACCAGGCGAGTATTGAGTGAAGTTCCTGGCATTTCAACAATTATGCTGCCATTTGCAGGGTTGGGATGAAAGGACACGGTTTCAATGCCTGCAGGATTTTCTACCGACAGGGTGTCACAGCCGGCTTTCACTTCAACTTCACTGTTGCAGCCCTTGGCATTGTTATGGATCATGATGCTGCGGTAAGGAATGTCAAGGTACCTGCATATGCTTAAAACAGCGCAGCCAGCGAGGGAGTCATTGTTCGTAACAGTAAGCCCTATAATGCCACCGGCGTTAATGCTGTCGAGCCCGAATAACTTCATCAGCCTGGGATTGGAATTGATGTATATGGCTCCTTGTATTGTTTTGAGAGTGCCGAGGGCAGTTATATTCCTGAGAGCATCGTTATAATCTATCTGTATGAGCCCCCCAATAGAAGCCAGTGAAAGGAAACCGTTAAGATCGGGTAAAAGAGGGTTTGAACCTATCCATAAATTTTTCCCGACCGAAGCAAGGTTTTGAAGACCGCTCAGGCTTGTCAGACCTGTGTTATTGTATATCTCGAGATCCTGCCCCACGGTAGTAAGGCTATCCAGCCCAAACAGGTTGGTCATGGCGTCATTATAATAAAAATCAAAGTGCCCGCCTACCGATTTCAGGTTGCGAAACCCGTAAATACTGAACATCCTGCCCGTCTTAAGGATCTCTAAACTCCCGTCAATTGCCTCGATACCATTTAGCCCCTCAAGAAACATGATATCATCCCCGCTTATGACCACATCCCCCAGTATCTCCTTGCAATTCGGGTATGTTACCTGAAACCTGTCAACCTGCTCCTGGGTATATAACCCTATGCCCTCGTGCAGGCATTGCTGTGAGAAGGCAGAGATTGCCATAACCACGCCGGCTGTAAACAGGAAGATTTTTTTCATAAAACCCGGGGATTTGATTTTATAATGTCCCGATTTATATAAAACATACAAATATAACGAAAACAAGGCCGGAATGCAAGCCCCGGCACGCCAAAGATTTAAACAAAATTCAACACAAGAAAACATCAGGGATTCCTGAATTTCATTCAAAAATTTGTCAGTACTTTGCAGTCCCGCAAATAAGTTTAATCTCTCAAAGAATGAATAAATTATCCCTGCTCAACAAAAAGCCCCCTGACTCTTTCTTTAAATTTCGCTATTTCACTACTTCGCTACCTCGCTACCTGCCTTTTCGCTTTTCGCTTTTCGCTTTTCTTATCCTCTCCCTCCCAACCTTCTCCCAACCCCTCACCCGCTACGTCAACCCTTTTATCGGCACAAAAGAAATGGGTCATACCTTTCCCGGAGCCTGCGTGCCTTTCGGATTTGTCCAGCTAAGCCCCGACACGGATACCATTCCCTACGACAAAGACGGGAAATACAACCCTCCGGTTTACAGGTACTGTGCGGGCTACCAGTACGACGACAGAACGATAGTCGGATTCAGCCACACCCATTTCAACGGCACAGGGCATTCCGACCTGGGCGATTTCCTCATTATGCCCGAAACAGGCAGGCTTATGCTTGATCCAGGAACTGCAGACCATCCCGAAAAAGGCTACCGCTCGGCTTTCAGGCATGAAACCGAAAAAGCCGAACCCGGGTACTATGCGGTCCGCCTTGATGATGATTCCATTAAGGCCGAACTCACCGCCACCACCCGCTGCGGGTTTCACCGCTACACTTTCCCCCAGGCAGACTCAGCCCGTATCATCCTCGATATGATACACGGCATCTATAACTATGACGGCAAGGTCCTCTGGGCTTATATCCGCGTGGTGAACGACACTCTCATCACCGGTTACCGTATCACCAGCGGCTGGGGAAGAACCCGGTATATGTATTTCGCCCTGGCATTCTCAAAACCTTTTAATGATTACGGATGGAGGAGCGGCGATAAAACGGGCTACCGTGGCTTTTGGCGCAGATTCAGCCAGTACCGTGGCTTCCCGGAAATGGCGGGAAAAAAGATCAGGGCCTGGTTCGGGTTCAGCACCAATAAAGGGGAACAGGTGAAACTAAAGATAGGACTATCGGCAGTAAGCATGGAAGGCGCACTGGCAAACCTTGTTGCAGAAATTCCCCACTGGGACTTTGACAAAACAAGAAAAGAAGCCCGTGAGAGCTGGGAGCAGGAGCTTTCGAAGATCAGGATAGACGCAGATGAAGACCGCAAAATTAATTTCTATACGGCATTTTACCACGTGCTTATGAATCCTGTGATCTATGAGGATGTTGACGGAAGGTACCGCGGCCTGGACCAGGAGATCCATACAGCCAAAAGCTTTACAAACTACACCATTTTTTCGTTATGGGACACTTATCGCGCCCTGCATCCTCTCTATACCTGGCTGTATCCCAAACGCAGCGGCGATATGGTAAATTCCATGCTGGCGCATTTCGACCAGAGCGCCGAGAAAATGCTGCCGGTTTGGGCCTTTCACGGGAACGAAGACTGGTGCATGAGTGGCTACCACAGCGTTTCGGTGATAGCCGATGCATGGGTGAAAGGCATAAGATCCTTTGATCCGGAAAAGGCTTTGCGTGCTTGTCTTACCACATCCACAAACAAATATTATGAAGGAATTACCGATTATATGAAGTTTAACTACGTGCCTTATGACCAGGATGCAAGTTCGGCTTCAGTGACCCTCGAATATGCTTACGACGATTATGCGATCGCCAGGCTGGCCGAAGCTGTTTCTGATGATTCGGCTTCCGGACCTCTTCTGCAGATGTTTGCAGGTTCCGAAACTGCGAAGTATTTAAAACGATCAGCAAATTATAAGAATGTATTCGATTACCATACCGGGTTTATGCGGCCAAAAAAGATCGATGGTACATTCAAAATCCCTTTTGATCCGCTGAGCACGAGCAACCAGGGATTCATTGAAGGAAATTCATGGAATTATTCGTTTCATGTTCCCCAGGATGTGCCGGGTCTTATTGCACTGATGGGAGGGGAAAAAGCGTTTACACGTCGGCTCGATTCATTGTTCACCATGCATCTCGACGATAAGTATTTTGCTGAAACCGAAGATGTGACGCGTGAAGGGCTGATCGGCAATTACGTTCACGGGAACGAACCCAGCCATCATATCCCCTACCTGTATAACTGGACCTCCCAGCCGTGGAAAACCCAGGAGATGATCCACAGGATCATCGGCACCATGTACCGTAATGCGCCCGACGGACTTTGCGGCAACGACGACTGCGGGCAGATGAGCGCATGGTATATTTTCAGCGCGCTGGGCTTCTACCCTGTATGCCCCGGTACCGACGTATACAATACCGGCAGCCCCTGCGTCAACAAAGCTGTAATAAGCCTTCCTAACGGAAAAACACTTACGATTACTGCAACCGGTCTTAGCAGGAGAAATGTTTACGTGAGGTCCATAAAACTTAATAACCAGCTTCTCACCGGGCTGGTGATACATCATCACGAACTGATGGAGGGAGGAAGCCTGGTGTTCGAGATGGCGGGGAAACCGTAAGAGGATGTACGATGTACAATTTTTAAAATACGGGTAGTGGCAATGGATGCAGATGAATGATTTTAAAATGGAACAGGCATGAATGAGGAAAGGAATGCCGCGAGCAAGGAGCTTTTAGAGCGTCTCAATGCGAAAACCACTGAGATATGCAGGGGTGACTATTCGGGGCTTGAGGAATTATACCCTTACATTAGAGAAAACAAGGGAGAAGTCGGCGAATTTGCCGAGAACTTCGTTCTGATGGCCACCAAACTGGAAGCCAGGGAATTCGACCTGGGGCGGAAGATTTCCGAGCTCAGGGAAAAGAACGATGCCCTCACCCTGCTTGAGAAACAAAGAAAAGAGGCTTCGGTAGTATTTTTTCTACTGCTGACCATCATCAGCATGTTCACTTTTATTATAGAGATCCTGAGGGTTGTAAACCCAGATAAGGGGTTCGTGAAATTTATCGTATTCAGGGGAATCGACCTGTTGTTCCTTTTTACCGGCGTATTTTTCATTTTCTTTACCCGCCTGAAAATCAGTGAATTCGGAATAACACTTAAAAACTGGAAAAAATCTCTCTCCGAATCAATTTCAGTCACAGCAGTGTTGATACTGCTGATGCTGGGCATCAAATACTGGGCTGTTCAGAAGGGATGGATGGATGGTTCGAAAGGCCTGGTGAATTTCGGCATCCTTGACTGGACCTTTGCTGCGTATTTAGTGGTTGCGACGCTTCAGGAATTCCTGGCCAGAGGGGTTTGCCTCACTTCCATCGAAAGGAATATCAGCGGAAGGTATGCCGCCCCGGCAGTCATCATTCTTTCAGCCCTTGTCTTCGGGCTTCCCCATATGACATTTTCGGTCAGCTTTGCGGCCTGGAGCCTTGCTGGAGGCGTAATCTGGGGGATACTCTATATGAGGCACCGCACCATTCTCGGAGTAAGCATCAGCCATTACCTGGTAGGCACAATGGCATTCCTCTGCGGGTTCCTGGGATAACTTATTTGATTACTGTGATAGTGCCGTGATGCGAATCATCACCGAATGGCCCATGCCCCTTGAAAATGAAGTAATATGTTCCGTCGGGAAGCTTTGAACAGCTCCAGCTGCTGTTGACATAATCAGTGGTATGATATATTTTTCGGCCCCAGCGGTCAAATATCCAAAGCTCATTGCTCAGGTAGACTTCCCTAAGATCAAGGTCGGTGCTTGTTGGTTTACCATCTGCATTTTTTTCGCGGAATGACAGCTTGCTGTTTTGTTCGTCGGAAGACATCGCATTGGGAATGAACAGGTTGATCAGCTTGACAGTCAGCGTATCGGTAAGCACGGTATCGCAGCCGTTTTTATCCCTGAATTTCAACTGAGTGGCCATCAACCCGGTACGGTCGTATGAATAACTTACGGGGTTTACATTTGAAGTAGTGATGGTGCTGTCTACATTATAATACATATAATACTTCCAGTTGGTCATATATGCTGTTGCCGTATCATTGAATTGCAGGGTGGCCGTTGGGTTTGTAAGATAAATAGTATCGGACGGCAGGATGGTATACCTCACCCTGGGCGATTTCAACACATCGACGAAATACATGCTGTCGATGCTGCACCCCAGCGAATCAGTGACAGTGAGCTTGTGTTTTCCCGGGCAAAGACCAAAACAAATCGTATCCTGGGAATGGCCGCCATGCCAGCTATAATAATAAGGAGGATAAGTTTTATTGGGCGTCCCTCCCGAGACCATGGCTTTAAACTGCCCCTTGCACTGCTGCGCACAACCTAGAGCATTAAAACGGTAGAGAGTGTCAAATTTCATGGCCGGGTGCATTCTCAGGACCACAATATTCGAAGTGTCAATCATTGCAAGTTTGCTGGCTATGCAACGGTATTCGCCCGTATCGGAAAGCCTGGCATGGGGAAACAGCAGGAAAGCCGAATCAGCGCCAGGGATATCGATGCCGTTCTTCTGCCAGCGGTATGCAACCTGGGAAGTATCAGTGCCCGTAATTTCCGCGAAATAGCCTACGCTGTCCCTGTTACAGAATATATGCGTTCCTGTAGGCGTAACAGTCACATGCATCTGCGCGATGGACGAGAGCGAAACAAATAAAAACAGCAACAGCAGGGTACGTTTCATCAACAACGAATATCGGCAGCTAAGTTAAGAATTTAAACGAAATTTTCAGGCAAATATTACGCTGTCCCGATATCTAGGAAGGCCTGCAGCTCATCCTTCGTACTTCGTACATCGTACATCGTACATCGTACATCGTACATTAAAACAGGTGATTCGAAAGCATGATAAGGGTGCAGGCGTGCGTCACATGAATTCCGGAATCACGGAGTTTCTTTTCAAATTCAACATTCTGGGTGCCGGGATTGAAGATAACACGTTTTGGATGAAGGCGGATGATGTAATCGTAATATGAAGCCTGGTTTTTTGCACCTACGTACATCGTAACCGTATGAACCCCGTCGAAGTCAGTGCCGGGTGGTTCTATCTTCAC
>CAIJYT010000184.1 GCA_903824935.1 uncultured Bacteroidales bacterium
GTATATGGTGGATGGAATATGCAGGGATAGACGGCATACGGCAGGACACTTACCCGTATCCGTTCAAAGACGCTATGAGCGAATGGGGAAAACGAATGATTGAAGAATATCCCCATCTCAACATTGTAGGGGAATGCTGGATGAATTACCCTGCCACGGTGGCCTACTGGCAGAAAGGGAAAAGAAACCTTGATGGCTATAATTCAAACCTCCCATCGGTCTTTGACTTTCCACTGCATGATGCGCTCATCCAGGCTTTTAACGAGAAAGAAGGATGGAATACAGGAATACTGAGGCTGTATGAGATCATCTCCCAGGACTTCTCCTACCCCAACCCCATGAATATCGTGACTTTTGCCGACAATCACGATGTGAACCGTTACCTCGACACCCAGAATGACGACATCAGGAAATTAAAAATGGCGATGGCTTTTATCATGACCACCAGGGGAATACCTGAAATTTTTTACGGAACGGAACTTTTACTGACTACCGGGGCCGACAAAGGCGATGGTGCAAAACGGAGGGATTTGCAGGGGGGATGGCCCGGAGATAAAAGGGATATTTTTACATCATCCGGCAGGAACAACGCTGAAAACGACATGCACGGTTTCATGAAAAACCTGCTTGATTACAGGAAATCCAGCTCCGCCCTGCAGACCGGGAAGCTTGTCCATTTCATTCCCATCGATGGCATTTACACTTATTTCCGCTATAACGACAAGAGCACGGTGATGGTGGTCATGAACAACAATGAAGAGAGCCGGACTATTGAAACAAGCCGGTACAGCGAAGTGCTTCAGCGCTTCAGCTCGGGCAGGGATGTTATCAGCAAAAACGAGATAAAAGATCTCACAAAATTTACGGTACAGGCAAAATCAGCACTGATCATTGAATTGAGACATTAACACGGATTAATACACACAGCATGCTACCTTTTCAGAAAAAACTGTCGAACTTTTTTTACCTGCTTATAGGGTTCCCCAGCACTGCCATGGGGTTTGCCCTTTCGATCCAGATTGCAGTTCTAAGCTGGATACTGCGGACGAAATTCCACCTGGAAATCGACCAGATAGGAATTGTGTGGGCCGCCGGCCCTATTGCCGGTATCCTGGGTCAGCCCCTGGTTGGCCTGATCAGTGACAAGATATGGTTCTGGGGAGGCAGGCGCAAACCCTTTATCATCATAGGAGGCCTTCTGGCCGCACTTATGATCTTTGCCCTTCCTAACATTGGGGCTATCAATGATTTTTTTGGGATCGGAAGCGTGATGGCAGTAGCCATCACCGTTGCGCTTACACTTGACCTTTCCATCAACGTGAGCTTTAATCCCACCCGTGCTATCATTGCAGACGTAACGCCCGACGGGCAGCCGCGGACCAAGGGTTACACCTGGATGCAGTCGGTTTCAAACCTGTTCGGCAGCGGTGCTTACCTGATGGGAGCCCTCATCAGCAATTACTTCCTGATCTACGCCGGTGTTGTGATCGTATTCCTCTTCTCTATTGGGCCACTGTTCTTTATCGAAGAACCCAGGGAATTGTCGAAGCACGAAACAGAAGCCGACGGATCGAAAACAAAAACCCAGTGGGGTGAACTCTTCAAACTGTATTTTGCACATGCATTTTCATGGCTGGGCATACAGACCATGTTCGTCTACATTTTCGCTTTCCTTGAACAGAAGATGTCATCCATGCAGAACATACCGGTTGATGAACGCAATGCCCATCTCGGCCAGATGATAGGCTGGTCTTTCTTTATCCTCAATGCAGTAGGTGCAATCTGGCCCGCATTCCTGCTCGAACCTCTGAGCAAGATAGCCGGCAGGGTTCGAACCCAGGCACTGATGGTGGGAATTATGAGCGCAGGGTATTTCGGTATAGTGTTTTTAGCAACCACTCCTTTCATGCTGTATACGATGATGTGCGTACTCACTTTCGGATGGGCGGCCGTTGTAAGCCTGCCCTTTGCCATCATGTCGGAAAAAGTGGATAAAAGCAGGATGGGATTTTTCATGGGAATCTTTAACCTGAGCGTGGTCCTTCCCCAGCTCGTTGCAAGCCTGCTTATGGGACGCCTCATTTCTCATTCAGCCGACAAATCGTTAGTCTTCATTATCAGCGGCGTCTCACTTGCGATCTCTGCCTTCCTCTGGATATTTGTAAGTGAACATAAAAAGCCTGCATAAAAACCTTATAGCATGCGAAAGAGCCTACTTGTACCGATGTTCTTACTGACAACTTTTGGGGCAGGAGCCCAGGCGTTTCAACACTTCCTCGACAGGATCAACAGCCTCCCGCAAGACCAGAGGCAGGCCGTTGCCGACAGTTTCATCAGTGCCTGTCCTGCATTTCCCTATGTTGAAAATGACACTCTCGCACATTATATTTACACAGGCGCCGTGAGTTCAGTTTCCATGGCAGGTGATGCCACCCAATGGAATCCCGACGAAAATCTCAGCATGGTCCAGGGCACCACATTCTGGCACCTCACAAAGACCTATGAAGCAGATGCCAGGCTGGATTATAAACTTGTCACAGGGGGAAGTAACTGGATACTCGATCCCAGGAATCCTAAAACCTGCATGGGAGGGTTTGGCCCTAATTCGGAACTGAGGATGAGCGGAAATACACCTCCTCCTGAGGTTCAGTTTTATGATAATATTCCCCACGGTATATTCAGGGATACTGTTTTCCACAGTAACATTCTCAATAACTCCAGGCAAATCAGGGTTTACCTCCCCGCAAGGTATTCCCCTGAAAAGGAATACCCTGTGATACTTTTCCATGACGGGCTTGATTACATCACCCTGGGATCGGCCTGGAATGTCCTCGACTACCTTATTGCACACCAGATGATCAATCCCGTGATCGCTGTTTTTGTTCCCCCTGTTGACCGCCAGCCTGAATATGCCGGGACGAAGATTGTCCAGTTCACCTCCTTTGTCACAACCGAGCTGATGCCCTTCATAGACCAGAAGTACAGGACCAGCAAGGATCCCATGAAACGGGCAACCATAGGGGCTTCCGACGGGGGGAATATATCCCTTTACCTCGGAGTGAAAAAGCCTCTTTGCTTCGGAAGGATAGCGGCCCAATCCAGCGATGTGATCGATTCAATTACCAAAGCCCTGCAGAACGGGCCTAAATTAAACCTTGATTTCTATCTGGACATTGGAACTTATGATATCGCCATCCTGATCCCCATGGTGCATAATCTCGCAAACCTTCTTAAAGCTAAAGGCTACCCGTATTCCTTCCGTGAGATCCATGAAGGCCACAGCTGGGGCAACTGGAAGGAACACCTGAGGCTGCCGCTGATGCAGTTTTTCCCGTTTACCAGCGGGATCAACGAAAATATCAGGAGGAACGACATCCGAATTGAACAAAACAGCCCGAATCCGTTCAGAGGGGATACCGAAATACGCTTCACAGTACCGGCAGGCTCAAGGATAAGGCTTGACCTCAGGGATTACACAGGCAGGCTGGTCGATCCGATACTGGCCTGCATTGTTCATGACTCTGCAAACTGCATAAGGTACAGCAATAAATACCTTAGTGCGGGAAATTACCTTTGCACTCTTGATGTCGGGGGATTCACAGCCAGCAAGGTTTTAACGATTATTAATTAAGGCAACCATTAATCATTAAATTAGGATCATATGAGGTATTTATCTTTTCTTTTGTTAGCCTGCGGCTTCGCCATGCTGCTGCAGTCATGCGGTTCAAAGACCGACATCCCTGTGTCAAAAGAACCGCAGATGCTGAAACTGGTGGCCCCGGTAACGGTAAACACAACGGATTCCACCGTCATTGAACTGGGTGATTATTTCCTTTACCCGAATAAAATTGATTCGTTTTCCACCGACCACTCCATTACGGCAAGGATAACCTCTGATTCTTCGAAAATGATCATTCACCCGGCAGGGGCAAGCATTCCCCGGCTTGGAGTCCTTACCGTGTGGTCAAAGGGATTTTCATACTCCCTCCTGCTTGAACGCTCGCTAAAGATCAATTACCGTTTCTGTTTTGATCCAGGGAACAAAAAGTACAGGAAAGTACAGATTGCAGGGCAGATGAACGAATGGAATCCCTCGGCAAGTTATATGTTCCAGAAAGACGGCAAATGGTATTATGACCTGCACCTGTTCCCCGGTAAATACCAGTATAAGATAGTCTGTGACAAAAAGTGGATGTCGGACAGGAAAAACCCCGATTCCGTTTCGAATGGCAGCGGCGGGTATAACTCCCTTCTGACCCTCGGCAACCTGAATTCATCGAACCTCCCGGTACTGTATACAAAAGATGCAGGCGGGAAAAAACTCAGCCTGGGCTTGAAAAACAAAGCCGACACTATCTTTATACTCTGGGAAAATCATATCCTCGACAGCAAATTCTGGAAACAGGACAGCAGCGGCATACAGGTGAACGTGCCTAAAACGGCTGGTTCATTTGAACGCAGCTTTATCAGGGCATGGGCCATCAATAAATACGGAACCTCCAACGAGATCCTGGTGCCGCTGAAAGATGGAAAAGTCATCACCGACGCTTCAAAGCTTACTAGGGCCGACCAGGAAGCAATGATATTGTATTTTATGATGGTTGACCGCTTCCGTGACGGGAACAGGCAGAATAACGCTCCCATAGCCGATAAGGACATTGACAATAAAGTAAATTACATGGGAGGCGACCTGGATGGCATCACAAAAGCCATAGATGAAGGTTATTTCACAAAGCTTGGCGTAAATACCCTCTGGATCTCCCCCATCACCCAGAATCCATTAAAGGGATATGTAGAGTACCCGGCTCCCCACCGTAAATTTTCGGGTTATCACGGCTACTGGCCCATAACCCTTAGCACGGTTGATACAAGGTTCGGAACTTCAGAGGAATTGCACAAGCTTGTCAACGATGCGCACGGGCAGGGCCTTAATATCGTCCTGGATTTCGTTTCACATCATGCCCACCAGGAATATCCAGTGTTTAAGGCACATCCCGACTGGATCACCCAGCTGGACCTCCCCGGAAAAAGAAAGAACATCAGGCTTTTTGACGAACAGCGCCTGACCACCTGGTTCGATATATTCCTTCCGACTTTTGACCTGACAAAGCCCGAAGTGACCGAAATGGTCTCCGATTCAGCAGCATTCTGGATCAGGGAATATAATATTGACGGATTCAGGCATGATGCGGCAAAGCATGTGCCTGAGAACTACTGGAGGGTTCTGACGAAAAAACTCAACCTGCAGGTCGAGGTCCCTCAGAAACGCAAAGTGTACCAGATCGGTGAAACCTTCGGCAGCCGTGAACTTATTAAGAGTTATATCAGCCCCGGTATGCTGGATGCACAGTTTGAGTTCAATCTTTATTGGGATGCTAAGAATACCTTTTCCCAGGACTATACTTCTTTCCGCGACCTGAACTATTCGCTTCAGCAATCGTTCAGCTACTTTGGAGAGCATAACCTCATGGGGAACATAACGGGGAACCAGGATATGTCACGTTTTATTTCCTTTGCCAGCGGTGCATTAAGTTTTAACGAAGACGAGCACGACGCCGGGTGGAAACGTGATGTTGAAGTGAAAGATACCGTGGGATACCGTAAACTGGCTTCCCTTATGGCTTTCAACATGAGCATCCCGGGAATACCTGTTATTTATTACGGTGACGAATACGGAATGCCCGGGGCGGGCGACCCTGATAACCGCAGGATGATGAAATTCGACAGCCTGAATCCCCACGAAAGGCATAACCTGGCTCTTACCACGAAACTTGTAAACCTGAGGCGCACAAGCATGCCCCTTATCTACGGGGATTTCATAACCATTAAAACAGGCGATAAAGTCTTCATATACATGCGTTCCTATTTTGATAAAGCCGTGATAGTGATCTTCAACAAGGACAAGAACTCAAAAAAGATAGAATTTGATATCCCTGAACGCTTCGCCGGTTCCGTTTTTACACCGAACTTCGGAAGTCAGTTCAGTTCAGTCAAAGGAAAAGCATCTGTTAACCTGGATGGGAATTCATTCGAAATTTTAAGTAATTAAACATATGAAAAGGACACTGATCTTCATTGCAGCAATTCTGGTGGTCATGATCTCATGCAAACCAAAAACCGAAACAAAATCAGAAAGCTTAAAGCTGGTCCACAATGAATGGACCCGCAATGCAACCATTTACGAGGTGAATCTAAGGCAATACACACCCGAAGGTACATTCAAAGCTTTCCAGCAACACCTCCCCAGGCTTAAAAAGATGGGAGTTGACATCCTCTGGCTCATGCCTGTAAATCCAATCGGGGTAAAGAACCGTAAAGGAAGCCTCGGCAGTTATTATGCAGTGAAAGATTACCTTGCCGTGAACCCCGAGTTCGGAACCATGGCCGACCTGAAGGAACTGGTGAAAAAAGCCCATGAGCTTGGCATGTATGTCATCATCGACTGGGTTGCCAATCATACGGCCTGGGACAACAACCTTATCACAGAACATCCCGAATGGTACAAGAAAGATTCCACCGGTAAGATTATACCCCCCGTTCCAGACTGGACCGATGTGGCAGGGCTTGATTACACCAAGCCGGGACTGAGGAAGTACATGACCGATGCTTTGTGTTTCTGGGTAAAGGAAGCCAATATCGACGGTTTCCGTTGTGATGTGGCAGGCATGCTTCCGGTGAGCTTCTGGAACCAGGCCATGCCTGAAGTAAGAAAGATTAAGTCCATCTTTACACTGGCCGAATGGGAAACCCCCGAAATGCATGACACCGCATTTGACGCTACCTATTCCTGGGATCTTTACAAACTGGGGAACGATATAGCACAAGGCAAGGCAACTGCCAACAAGATAGATTCAAACTACAAAATTGAAACAAAAAAATATCCTGCCGACGCCTACAGGATGAGATTTACCACGAACCACGATGAAAATTCCTGGAATGGAAGCGAGTACAAAAGGCTGGGACCTGCTGCCCAGGCTTTTGCCGTTTTGTTCTTTACCTTCCCTGGCTTTCCCCTCATCTATACAGGCCAGGAATCGGCCATGAGCAAAAGCCTGAGGTTTTTCGACAAGGATACTGTCAATTGGGGAACATTCCCGCTTGAAGGTTTCTACACCACGCTTTGCAGTCTTAAGAAATCAAACAAGGCGCTGCTCAACGGGGATGCCGGCGGGCCGCTTGTGAAAGTCCGTAACGACCAGGAAAAATCAGTTTACTCCTTCACCAGGGAAAAAGACGGGAATAAAATTCTTGTTATACTGAACCTCTCTTCAAAACCCTGTAATGTCAAATTCCCCGACGGACTGCCGGCTGAGAACTGGTTGCCTGTATTCGGCAAGGAGAAGCCTGTTACAGGGAAAAATGCAGGAATCAAAATGGGAGCATGGGAATACCTGGTATATCAGAAAATATAGCCGCTCATTATTTCTGCAGGGCTAAGAAGAATAATAATTTATGAGGACCTCTTTTATTTGTCTGATCCTGCTTGCTTCAGCATTACTGACAGCTGCCTTAAGATGCGAAGCCCAGGACAATAGTGCATTTCAGAAAATTGCACCCATGAAGGAAGCTTTCGAACCACTTCCTTTCTTCACTGTTCTGCCTGCGGGTTGGATCAAAGATGAGATACAGTCAAACCTTGACGGGTTCACAGGTCATCTCGATTCACTGGTCCCTGATCTTATCCTGACTGACGATATCTACGGCAGGAACAGGTTGAGCAGGAATGTCAAGGCAAAAGATGTTGGCGCCATCACTGATAACGGGGAGCTCCAGGCCCAGTTTTTATGGTGGAACAGCGAGACCCAGAGCAACTGGAGGGATGGCTATATACGTTCAGCCATTCTTGCAGGCGACCAGAACCATCTGTCGAGGGCAAAGGATTATGTACAGAGGATGCTTACGAAAGAGGATGCTGATGGTTACCTGGGGATCTACGACAAGGACCTGAGGTACAATTTCGATAATGAGAACGGGGAACTCTGGGCCAAAACAACAGCCCTCAGGGGCCTGCTTGCATGGTATGAATTCGTGAGGAATTTCACCGTTCTCAAAGACATTGAAGCAGCCGTTGCCAATGTCATGAAGAATTACCCCGCCTATGCCTCCCACCCTTTCCATTCGGTAAACCCTGATGCGGGCGGCCTTACGCACGGTCTTGTCTTCACCGATGTTCTCGAGGAGTTATGGAGGATCACGGGGAAGACCGAGTACAGGGATTACTGTATTTTTCTTTACAAGGATTTTTCGGAACAGGTACTTAACGAGGATGCCCAGTATGGAAAACTGGCCGAAACTTCATTGCCGCTTAAAGGGCATGGGGTGCACACCTACGAGCACCTGCGTTCTGTTGCTGCAGCATATTATGCCTCAGGAAACCCTGCACTTAAACAAGCTCTTAACAATTTCATCATTAAGATCAGTCTTGAACTCAATCCTTCGGGAGGGCCTTCGGGTGATGAGTGGATTGCTGGCAATAAGGCTGATGCCACTGACCATGGTTACGAATATTGTTCCATCCATGAACTCATGAATTCATACACAGACCTCCTTTCCAAGACAGGAGATGCCTCGTTCGGAGACCTGGCCGAGAAGATCTTCTTCAATGCCGCCCAGGGAGCCCGTAACCCTTTTGAAAGTTCCATCGCATACCTTAAGACCGACAACTCCCTGTCAATGAAGGGTGGGCTTAACGGGGACACTACGGTTAGAA
This sequence comes from uncultured Bacteroidales bacterium, assembly GCA_903824935.1. Lineage (GTDB taxonomy): Bacteria > Bacteroidota > Bacteroidia > Bacteroidales > FEN-979 > CAIRDP01. Next base: position 8,711 of record CAIJYT010000184.1, read on the forward strand.
CACAAACAAGGTATAAGTATTCACCCGTGCACCAGGATGTTGCAGTATGCTGTGTCCCCAATGCAGGAAGGATTGCTCCATATTATGTTCAGAATATGTGGATGAAGGATGCCCAGGGCATTATCGCTGTACTGCTTGGCCCCAGCGAGGTTGAAACAGAATTCAGGGGAAAGCAGGTCAGGATAACAGAACAGACTTCATACCCGTACGATAATACCATTGTTTTCACTGTAAAAACGTTTGACACTGAATTCGATTTGAAGATCAGGAGACCTTCCTGGGCAAAAAAAATAAGCGTCAGTGAGGGATACAGCGACGCAAATGGTTATATTGTCATCCATAAACAGTGGAAAGGGGAACAGGATGTCAGCGTCACTTTTTACCCTGAAGTTATTACAGCCACTGAAAAGCAGGGAGAATATTATTTTTCGTACGGCGCCATTGTCCTGGCAAAGAGGATAGAGAGCATAGGGCAGCCGGGAAAGGCTTACCCGCTGAAAGGCTTCCGCGACATGTACTACAAGCCCTTATCATCGGGCAAATTCGAATTTGTCAATGAAAAAGTGATACAAAAAAAGCCCGGCAGGCTGGAATTCATCACGTCGATGTTCAATCCTTCAAGCGGGAAAGATGAAACCGTATTGCTTGTCCCCATGGGGCAAACCATTCTCCGCCAGGTCACCTTCAAACCAAAATCCACAGACTAAAAACATGAAAAACATATTTGTTATTCTGCTGCTGATTATCCAGTCGGCAGCCTTCTGCCAGGGAAGTAAAACAGCTCCTGACCAGCCCCCCTCGTGGGCCAAATCGGCCATATGGTACCAGGTGTTTGTTGAGCGGTTCAACAACGGTGACAGGAACAATGACCCCACAACTGATGACATCACTATACCTCCCCTGAAACAGCTGGCGCCCCCGGGATGGTCGGTGACAGCATGGACCCACGACTGGTATGAACCAGAGGACTGGGCTAAGGCAACAGGCAAGCCCTTCATGGACAACCTGCAGTACAGGCGGTTCGGCGGAGACCTCCAGGGGGTAATTAACAAACTCGACTACCTTACTGACCTCGGGATCAATGCAATATTCATCAACCCTATCAATGATGCACCCTCCCTTCATAAGTACGATGCAAGGTATTACCATCATATCGATGTAAACTTCGGGTCTGATCCCGAAGGCGACAAAAAACTGATGGCCCTTGAAAACCCCGCTGACCCGGCAACCTGGAGATGGACATCTGCCGACAAATTATTTTTAAAACTCATTGAAGAAGCCCATAAGCGCGGTATCCGCGTGATCATGGATTATTCGTGGAACCATACCGGTGTCATGTGCTGGGCCTGGCAGGATATCCTTAAAAAGCAATCTGCTTCGGCATACAAGGACTGGTACAGCATCATCTCTTTTGATGACCCCGCAACCCCTGAGAACGAATTCAAATACCGCGGCTGGGTGGGGATAGAAAGCCTGCCTGAGATCAGGAAGGTGAATGTCACGACGAAAAGGGAGGACGGCCACCCGTACGAGGGAGACATCAACCCCGGTGCCAAACAGCACATCTTCGCTGTAACCAAACGATGGCTTGCACCAAACGGGGACAACAAAAAAGGAATTGACGGGTTCAGGCTGGATGTGGCCGACCAGATAGGCCTGGTTTTCTGGCGCGACTGGAGAAAGTACGTCAGGTCAATTCAGCCTGAAGCTTATCTTATTGGTGAGATATGGTGGGAGAAATGGCCTGACAAATTAATGGATCCTGCGCCCTATACCAAAGGAGATGTGTTTGATGCAGTGATGTTTTACCAGGTTTACAAGCCTGCCAGGTATTTCTTTGCCAGGACATCCTTTCCTATCGATGCCAGGCAGTTCCGCGACAGTATTGAATTTCAATGGAACAGGCTGAGGTCTGAGAACCTTTATGCCATGATGAATGTGTCATCCACGCATGATGCGCCGCGCCTCCTGACTGATTTTTACAATACAAACAAGTATAAAGTGAATGCCTTGCCCAGGGATGATGCCTCATACCGCACCGGCAAACCCGATGCCGCAGCTTACACCAGGCTCAGGTTATACCTGGTGTGGCTTTTCACTACCGTGGGAGCGCCCCAGGTCTGGAACGGGGAGGAAATGGGAATGTGGGGAGGTGATGACCCTGATTGCCGCAAGCCTTTGTGGTGGAAAGAATACAAGTTTGATCCGGAGACAAGGAATAATTACCAGCCGGGTCCAAAAACGTATGATACTGTCGGTTTCAACCAGGAGCAGTTCGATTTTTACAAAAAACTCATACTTATAAGGAAATCAAATCCCGTGCTAAGTACCGGTAAATTTGAATTCCTCGAGGCCGAAGGCAGTAAACTTGTCTACAGGAGGACTTACGGGAAAGAAGAGGTTCGTGTCATGATCAATGCGGGAGACAGTGTGGCCACTTTTGCCATACCCGGGAAAGAGGTATGGACCGACATCCTGAACAACAAAACTGTCCAGGGGAATTCGATAAGCCTGGGAGCTTACACTTCGGTCATACTGAAACTGAAACCATGAAAAAACTGGTCTTTATTACCATGGCACTGGCCTTTACCAGCATTTTATATTCGCAGCAGGTGAAAGTGGCTTCAGGCAGGGTGCAGAGGTTTGAGAATTTCAAATCACGGTATGTTGCCTCAAGGAACATCGACGTCTGGCTTCCCGACGGGTATACATCCAGGAAAAAATATGCCGTAGTGTATATGCATGACGGGCAGATGCTGTTCGACAGTTCCTCTAACTGGAACCACCAGGAATGGTGTGTGGATGAAACGGCCGGGAAGCTGATAAAGAAGAAAAAGATAAGGGCATGCATAGTGGTGGGCATATCGAACGGGGGAGAAATGAGGCATTGCGAATACCTTCCTCAGAAAGCCTTTGAAACCCTGCCTGAAACCGGGCAGGATTTTATCCTCACCTGGAAAAGGAACGGGAAAACCCTGTTCCCCGAAAAAGTGATTTCTGACAGCTACCTTGATTTTTTGGTGAAGGAGCTCAAACCATTTATCGACAGTGCTTTTTCGACCCTGGCCGACAGATCCAACACCTTTGTTGCTGGTTCCAGCATGGGTGGCCTGATCAGCCTTTATGCCATTTGCGAGTACCCGGGAGTATTCGGGGGAGCAGCATGCCTTTCGACGCACTGGACCGGCATTTTTACTGCCGAAAACAATCCTTTTCCCCAGGCTATGGTGAATTATATGAAATCTCATCTTCCCGATCCTTCAACCCACAAAATATATTTTGATCACGGGGACCAGACCCTCGACACTCTGTATCAGCCTTTCCAGCAGCAGGCCGATGCCATCATGAAAGAAAGGGGTTATACTTCAAAGAACTGGATGAGCATGGAATTTCCCGGAGAGAATCATTCGGAAAAGTCATGGGCAAAACGATTTTACATACCCCTTAATTTTCTCATGGAAAAAAACGGTAAATGAGCAGGCCGCCGGCAAAAAAAAGAGGCTGAACCTTGCGGTTCAGCCTCTTTTTTATGGTGGAAATTAATCCTAGTTCTTCTTCAGCAAATATTTATAAATAGGCTGGCTCAGGTTGAGGGTTATTGTATAGTTCCCGGCTGCGGCAACAGTGATGTTGGCACCACCCGGAGATAGTTTCCCGGTATTGCTTCCATCGTCGCCATAGTTCAGATCCCATCCGCCGTTTGCCCTGAATTTAAATGTTGCAGCAGACAGGTTGGTTGTTACCGACCATGTCTTTGCAATGGTGTCATAGGCCATGGGAACATCGGTGCTCCAGCCACTGGCTGCATCACCGATAACACCCCAGGTGGTCAGGAGGAACTTGTGGGTGAGGTTAGGCAGGTCGACATTCAGCTTATAATAGCCATGAAGACCGGCAGCAATATTAGCTCCACTGGGGTTAAGAGTTCCGTCAGCACCATCATCACCCCAGTTGGTTGTCCAGTTCGGTCCCTGGGTATATTTGAACAGAGCCTGGTCAATACCAAACCAGATATATCCTTCATACAGCCCGTTGGAAGTTTTAGAAGTAACAACGGTTGATGAATCGGCAGGGTTCCAGCCCTGGTAACTTCCGGGGACGAACAGGATGGGATAAACTATTTTCACATAATAAGGTGTGATAGTCTGAGGTACAACAGCTGAATACAGCGGGTCAAGATTGACATTAATTACTGCCTTTACCCTGAATTCCATGTTAATGGGAGTGGGGTTTTTAGGATCATACTCCATGGGGAGCACCTTCTGATTGAAGTCATAGGTATTAATAGAGGCCGTCAACGCATTGCTGGCCTGGACCACGGGAACAGCATTCTTAAAGCTGTTTCCTACCATATCCATTTCAACGGTATAACCTATTACAACAACCTGGCCAAAGCTGGCAGCTGACCAGGAAAAAGTGATCAGCTGTGCAGAATCGGTCTTTTTAAGAACGATCTGAGCCCCGCTGGCAAGGTTTAAAACCGCGGCATTCGGGGAAGAACTGAGCGTGGCTTTGGTCTCATCCTTTTTACAGGAATAGAATCCGATCAGACCTAGAGCCAGGATTAATATTAATATTTTTTTCATAGTATCTGGGTTTTAAACTGATTAATATCCGAAATTTTGATGAAGGTTAGGATTTGCCGACACATCGGATGAGGGAATCGGGAATATATCATAGAATGCAGGAACTGAAATACCGTTCTTTGCACCACCTTTCCAGGGCCATACATAAGAACTGGTACTGAACTCTCCGAAACGGATAAGGTCGGTTCTGCGGTGGCATTCCCAATACAATTCCCGGCCTCTTTCAGCGAGGATAAAGGGAAGGTCAAGCTGGGCAGCATTTATATCGCCCGCCTGGTCTCCATATGCCCTTTCACGGACTGCATTAACATAACCGAGAGCCTGTGAAGCGCTTCCGCCGCCACCGCCCCTGAGGACAGCTTCGGCATACATCAGGTAAACATCAGCAAGCCTGAATAAGGGGAAGTCGGTATCCATGAAAGTAGAGCTGGATCCCGGTGTACCGTTGCTGGTGAGATTCGAGAACTTGGTTACAGCATAACCATCGGTGAATGTACCAACATCGCTGATCTCAAGAGATTGTCCATCGGTGTAAAACATCGCCCTTCTGTCGTAACTGTTCCTTACAATAGAATAGGTATAGTCGGGATAACCAAGCTTCATGGTAACATTGTATGAACCATCTTCGGGGATGGTGATGTTGTCTCCTCCTGCTTTAAGCAATCCGAGTTTCTGACCATTATCACCATAATTAAGGTCCCAGCCGCCATTTGCGCGGAACTTCAGACCTTTGCCTCCAAGGAGATCCAAAGTGACCTTCCAGGTCTTTGAAGCTGTATCATAAGCCATAGGCGTATCGGTGTCCCATCCGCCGGGTGTCGCGTCGCCGATTACACCCCAGGTGGTTTTCAGAATGGTATAAGTCATGGCTGCGGTATCGCAATTGACTTTATAATAACCTGCATCAGCAACATTGAAGTTATCTCCGCCATGTTTAAGTTTGCCGGTAAGACTACCATCATCTCCCCAGTTAACATTCCATGATCCCTGGGCTAATTTGAACTGGGTGCTGCCGGTTGCGAAATACAGGTATCCTTCATACTGGCTGTTACTGCCAGCAGATGCTACGACATTCTTAGGATCGGCAGGGTTCCATCCCTGGTATGATCCCGGGCAGTTGAGTACAGGGTATGCCTGAGTGCTCTTGGGAGGTGTTCCTGAATGCCAGAGACCGTCTTTAAGATTCGGGTAAAAGAGCTCAACGATAGGTTTTGTGGTACGGGTTCCACCCCAGCTGTTGGATGTTCCATAATCAGCCGGCTTCATGCTTCCGCCGATTCCAGCAGAGATGATAAAGGTTGTTCCGCCATAGGATTTTTGGTTTACACCATCAAATTCAACAGGGAAAATAATTTCATTGCACAGGTTATTATCGGCACGGAAAAGGTCCTGGTATTTTGCTTCCAGTGTATATCCTGCGTTGATAACCTTATTACAATAGGTGATACAGTCTGTATTCCTGTCGGTACCAATATATACCTTGGCATTCAGGTACATTTTGGCAAGAAGGGTCCAGAGAGCGCCTTGATCAGCACGTCCGTATTCATTGGCACGTGCGCCTAACATCAGAGGTTCGATAGCTTTTAATTCCGATTCAACATAGCTGAACAGGAAAGCGCGGTCCTTCTGAGGAGGGAAGAATTTACCCGGTGCATCATTTTCAGTTACAAAGGGAACATTGGCAAAGAGGTCAAGTGCATGATAATAGCTCAGAGCCCTAAGGAAACGGGCTTCTGCACGGAAGTACTGGCAATCGATCTTGTCCTGTCCCGTAATTCCGCGTGAATCCAGTTTGCTGTCCTGTGACTCCCTGATAAATTCATTGCAAAGACTTACCTGGTAAAATATCCTGTAATACATCGCTGCAATGAACACGTCGCCTGATCCCCAGGTCTGGGAATGGAAGTTGTGAACTGTCTGGTCATTCCAGGAGATCACAGCTTCATCAGTGGTAAGTTCCTGGTGATACCAGTACATACGGATATATTCACCAAAACCTTCATCGATCCCGCTGATATCGGGTTTTCCTGCGGGTCCCTGCTGGCCTGTAACAGAAAGGCCTGCATAGCATTTTGCTAAAACCTGCTTGTAACCTGCTGCATTGATATATGCATTGGCCGGGGTATACAACGTCGGATTGATAGGCGTTGTATTCAGATCCTTTGTGCAGGATGCTATGAACAGCATTAATGCTGCTGCTATAAATGTTATTTTAAATATTCGTTTCATCTTTCTAATTTTTTTAGCGTTACAACTTAAGATTAACACCTATCACGTACACCCTTGATCTTGGATACATATTGTTATCAATACCCAGAGTTGAACCAAGGTTCACCTCCGGATCGAGTCCCTTGTACTTGGTGATGGTGAATACATTGTTCAC
>CAIJYT010000185.1 GCA_903824935.1 uncultured Bacteroidales bacterium
ATTTCGCTACCTCGCTACTTCACTACTTCGCTACTTTTTTAAAAAACAGAGACCTTCAGGTATTTCTTGGGATTGGCTTTGAGGTCTTCGATAAGCAGATTCAGATTGCGGGCTGCATTTTCCAGGTCGATATATAATTTCTGATCATTTACCAGCAAACCAAGCGATCCTTCCCCTTTATTGATTTTTTCCAGTGTGGTATTAAGGCTTCTCACCACTGTGTTAACCTGCATGATGGTTGCAGGGATCCTGGCCTTCGCAAGGGAATCACTCAGGTCAGAAAGGTTGCTGATAATATTGGTTATTTTCTCATTGTTCTGCTTGAGATTCCTGCTGATCGATTCAACATTGATTATTATGCCTGCAATATTCTTTTTCTGGGTTGATACCAAGGTGTCGAGGCTAAAGGTGGCATGGGAAATATTCGCTAAGGCATCCTTCACATGGTCGATGGCCTGTACCAGGTTTTCCCTTGTATTCCTGTTCAGAACCAACTGAACAATGGTGGCTACTGAATCGATTGAACTGATCAGATTTTCAGCTTTAACTTTAAGCGGAAGAAGCTGTTTGTTGACTTCGGATCCCAGTGATGCTTCAATCTCGGTTTTCAGGGTGTCGCCGTTTTTGATTTTTTCAGTGGACTTTCCAAGGATTATGGCCACTTCCTTTGAGCCCAGCAGGCTTGAACTTCTTATACGTGCAACAGAATTTTTCGTGAGAGGGTAATCGTTTTTTATATAAAGTTCACAGATGATTTTTCCGTTATGGCTTTTGTCAAATGACAGTACGTTCACCTGTCCGATCTGCAATCCGTTAAGGGTAACAGGGTTTGAAACCTGGAGGCCATCCACATTGTCATAAACGGCATAAAATATTCTGCTTGAACTAAATAACTCAAGACCTTTAAGATACATCAACCCCCAGATCAGTACCACGGTGGCAATGATAAAGACGATACCGATCCTGAGTTCCCGTTTATATTTGATTGCCATACTTTTTTACAAAGATAAAACTAAATAATTCTTCAACTATTTTACAACCGGTGATGAAAATGCTTCCTCCTTTGAAATTCTTTCATCATTCTTAAAGAAAATGATAAAAGCATCCTTGAAGCCTTTGGATTTCACTTCATTCAGTATTTTCTCCGCACCTGCCACCGTGGTTTCGTCTCCTACTGTGTATTTGAACATCCCGTTATGCTTATACATCCTTACCCCGGAAAGGCCGGCAAAGACAGGTGAAGTTGTTTCCACATCTTTCGACATGGATGCAACCTGCACCCTCACAGAGACCGCGCCGGGTGCCGATGGCTTCACAGCCACAGGCTGGGGGATGGTCTGTGTTTGTGCATGTTTCAAAGGTTGTTTATATGATACTGCTGGTGAAGAATCAGGAACAACTTTTTTCTGCTGGGTAGTCTCAGGCTTCGGCATGTATGATTTCGGGTACTGCTGGCTTATAGCCAAATCAGGGTTTTCCATATTCTGCTTGAATGTTTTAAAAGCCCTGTAAATTGCCGAGGCTATATATTCCTGTCCTTTATCGGTGACCATGAACGTTTCTTCGGAAGGGTTGCTAAGATATCCTGTTTCAACCAGCACACTAGGCATGGTTGTCTTATAAAGCACCAGGAAACCGGCCTGCCTTACCCCCCTGTCGTTCATCCCCACCCTCTCCTCGAACTGTTTCTGGACCTCTGCGGCAAACTCCATGCTTTGCTCAAGATAGGCATCCTGGAACATCGAAAACGTGATATATGATTCATCAGAGTTAGGGTTAAATCCATCGTAATGGTTGGTATAATCAGACTCCATAAGGATAGAGGCGTTTTCGGTCTTTGCAATTTCCAGGTTAGCATGGGTTTTGTGCAGCCCCATTACATATGTTTCAGCTCCTTTCAGAGAATGGTCGTTGTTTGCATTACAGTGAACTGAGATAAACAGGTCGGCTTTCATATCATTTGCAAACTGCGCCCTGCGGTTCAACTCAACAAACACATCCCTGTCGCGTGTAAAAATTACCTTGACATCCTTACAGTTTTTCTGGATCATGTTGCCAAGTTTGAGAGCAATTGCAAGGGCCACATTTTTTTCCTTTGCCCGACGCCCTATGGTTCCCGGATCTTGTCCGCCATGGCCTGCATCAATGACAACCCTTTTTATTGAAACTTTCTTCTGCGCATCAACATTTCCGGGAAAAGAAAATAAAAACAGTAAGCAGATCAGGAGACAGGCGGGTAAATGAATCTTAGTTTTTTGCATGTTGGGGCCGAACTCAGTCCAAATCAGGTAACAGTTTGAAAATCTTTGTTTTATTGTTAAAGATTCATAAAAAGTTCAATAAATCTAACTATTTTGATTAGTTTTGAACCTGAAAAAACAAGGATTTTCAAGTCATTAATCCAGTCTGTTTTCAAAACAAAGATATATTATAAACCTCAGAATCCGCAAGAGAAGTTGTTAACCAAATTATTAACAAGGACTGCCTTCTTGCTCCTTTTCATATTTACGGGGTTCAATATGTATGCTGCCTGTCCTGTAAGCCCTGACTCTGTTAAAGTAAGACTTTCCGCAGTCAGGCTCAACAAGGATTCACTGAAACAGATTATCTCAAAGAGCTCCGACTCCCTTATCGGCAAAAATGATACGCTTAGGCACGACACCCTGGTGAAAATAAAGCCCCCTGAAATCGCCCTGAAATCAAAAGTTGAGTTCAAAGCTGCTGATTCGGTGAGGCTCGAAATAAGCAACCAGAAAGTCTTCATGTACAAAGATGCTGATGTGAAGTATGAGGACATTGGCATGAAATCGGCTTATCTCACCATCGATTTTACGAAAAATGAGGTGTATGCAAAAGGGGTCCCTGACTCCACTGGCAAGGACCAGGGGATTCCCGACTTCGCACAGGGCGCTTTATCTTTTAAATCAAAAGAGATGCGTTACAACTACACTACGAAACGGGGTTATATAAAGACCGTCTTTACCAAGCAGGACGAAGGATACCTGCATGGGACCGTAGTGAAGAAGATGGAAAATGACGTGACCTATGTAAGAAGCGGGGCTTATACCACCTGCGACCGTCCTGAAGATCCTCATTATGCATTCCATTTCGGAAAAGCTAAGGTAATTCCGGGGAAAAGGGTTATCACCGGCCCGGCATTTCTTGAAATTGCAGGGGTTTCTACCCCTCTAATCCTTCCATTCGGATATTTCCCAAGCCGCAGCGGGAGGAGATCAGGCCTTATCCTTCCGACCTACGGTGAATCCGATACCAGGGGTTTTTATTTTCAGAACCTGGGTTACTACTGGGCTATGAACCAGTATATGGACCTTATGGTTGTGGGAGACATTTATACCCATGGAAGCTGGGCGGTAAGGCCAACATTCAGGTATGTCAAACGATATAAATACACAGGTTCAGTAAGGTTTGGATATGCACTGAACAGGATAGGATCGGAAAACGACCCGAATTTCCAGATTAAAAAGGATTTTGAATTTCACTGGACACACACCCAGGACCCAAAAGCGAGGCCGAAGTCTACCTTCAGCGCAAACGTCAATATTGTAAGCAACACCTACAACCAATACAACCTGAGTTCAAGCGCCCAGAATTATCTTTCAAACACCTTCACATCAAGTGTCAATTATGCAACAAATTTTGGCGGTAAGGTATATCTTAACCTCAATTTTAACCATAGCCAGAACACCCTTTCGAAAAGCATAAGCATAATCCTTCCCCAGGTTGCCTTGTCGGTAAACCAGATGTATCCTTTTCGAAGGAAAAATCCGATCGGTAACCTGAGATGGTACGAGAATATCAGTTTCAAATACAACCTCGACATACAGAACACATACAACACCAAGGATTCCGTGTTGTTTAAAGGCAACTGGATCGACAGCCTGCAAAACGGGATCAAGCATACCATCCCACTCAGCGCTTCAATCCGTGTATTGAAATTCCTTACATGGACCAACTCTATCAATTTAACGGACCGCATGTATTTCAAAACCATACGGAAATATTACCAGAGTGCTCCAATTGTTGTGGCACCCGGTGACACCATAAAACCGGGCTATAAAACACAGCAAGTGAGCGGTTTTGCGAATGCCATTGATGGAAATTTTTCATCGTCCATCAACACCAGGTTATACGGCATGTACCAATTCAAGAAGGGTCCCATCCTGGCAATACGGCATATGGTAACTCCAACTGTCGCATTTTCATTCACTCCGAGTCTTGCCGGAGCCCAGCTGGGATATTACAGGTATATTGAGAATGACACCAACAAAAGAAATCCGCAGAAATATTCAATCTTCGAACAGGGTATTTACGGTTCCCCCAACCAGTATAAGGCCGGCGTTGTAAGTTTTGGCCTGAGCAACAACCTTGAAATGAAAGTCAGGAACAAAAAAGATACAGTTACCGGTACAAAAAAGATCCCGCTGATCGATGATCTGACTCTGCAAATTTCATATGACCTTGCTAAGGATTCACTGAACTGGTCTCCCCTGCAACTCTCGGCACGCAGCACTATCATCAAGGGCCTTACTGTTCAGTACGGGGCCCAATGGGACATGTACGCACATGATACCCTGGGCCGGCGTATTAACCAAACCACCCTGAAAGCCTACAACCAGCTTTTGAAATTTAACAATTCAAGTATGATTGTGGGATTCAATTACAGCCTCTCGTCCGACAAGGCGAAGAAAAAGAAAACCACCTCCACGCCATCGTCCAACTCAGCAACGACGGCAACTACTGCCTCGACCCAGGCGAAGGCAGAGGCAATCCCCGATTATGATTATTATGTGGATTTCGATATCCCATGGAGCTTTAATGTTTCATATAACTTCAATTACTCCAATACTTTCAACACCACTGCAAAACATAATACCGACCAGATCACCCAGACCCTTGGTTTCAGCGGCCAGATCAATATCACCCCGAAATGGAAGATCACTTTGACTACAGGTTGGGACTTCACCCATGGGGAACTGTCATATACATCGGTGCAGGTATACCGTGACCTGCATTGCTGGGAGATGAGTTTCGGATGGATTCCCAAAGGCGGGCAGCAAAGCTGGAACTTTTCGATTAATATTAAAGCATCTATTTTGCAGGATATGAAACTGAATAAAAAGAAAGATTTCAGGGACTATTACTAAATATTCGGCAGTCTGCAGTCTGCAGTCTGCAAAAAATATACCATATGAAGAAGATTATCTCAACACCAAATGCGCCAAAGGCAATTGCAACATACAGCCAGGCAGTGGAAGCCGGCGGAATGTTGTTTGTCGCAGGACAGATTGCCATTGATCCTTCAAGCGGCAAACTCGTAGAGGGGGGAATTGAAGAACAGACCCTGCAGGTCATGAAGAACATAGGAGCTATCCTTGAAGCAGCCGGTTACTCTTATAAAGACGTTGTCAAAACGGTCTGCCTGCTCAGCAATATGGCCAATTACTCAAAAGTCAATTCCATTTACGGAACCTATTTTCCCAAGGAGCCACCTGCCCGGGCCGCCTATTCAGTATCAGGACTTCCCATGGGATCCCTGATTGAAATTGAAACAATTGCCTGCCGCCAAGGAGGTTAATCTCCTAACAACACATAAGCAGCCCAATTGACCGGCAGGGAAAGGGACTGTTCGGCTATCATCCTGATTTTGACCTGTTGCAGTGCTTTACTAAACGTCATTCCCGAAAGATAGTACCTGTAGAATTCCACCATGAACTTCTCAGCCAGGCGGTCAGTAACATTCCAGCGGGTACAGAGCACATTTCCGGCACCGGCTTTCATGAAACAATCGGCGAAAGAGAACCAGTTCATTCCTATCCTGCCGCCAATATTCGCCGAAGCACAAGCGTTAAGCACGATAAGATCAGCAGTGAGCCGGAGTTCGCAAATTTCATGAACCGTCAGCAGCCCGTCATCATTGGTATTACTCATTTTACATGATCCGAATTCATGAAAAAGCAAGCCTTTCATCTCGGGAAATCCTTTGCTGTTAACCGTATGGGTTGCGATATGCAGAATATGTGTAAAACGCGCAATGCATTTGAAGTTATTTTCATTCGAATTTTCATCTTTTAATATCACCGGGATCTTCCCCTTTTCCATAAACATGCGCCCGATAGTGCAGATCTCATGATCGGCCTGGTTAAGCATCTGTACGCACTCGTGACATCTGAAACCCGGCGAAAAACCAACAAATGCCAGTTGAGGTTCAGTAAACTCTCCCCCGTTACGGAACCGGTTTCGCAGCCTTGATGTCAGCCATTGTTCAAGGGAGTTGTTATATACTATTTCTTTGCATTCTATGAGGTACATTGACCTGCGCGTTGTCGATGCCTGACTATTTACAGGATATACAAGGGCCTCAAAAGGAAATCCGTACAGTGTATTATGCGATATAATGACTGCTCTTGACTTTCCTTTGAGTGCCATTGCAACAGGGCCCAGTAAAACTGTACTTAATGCTTCCGATAGCTGCCTGAAATCACCGAAATCGGCCAGTCTCAGCCTTCTCAGGAAAAGGTTTGCTGTTTCCCACAAACCGGGATCTATTCTCGAGGTACAGATCCCGTATGACTCCTTTGTCG
>CAIJYT010000186.1 GCA_903824935.1 uncultured Bacteroidales bacterium
ACGCTGATCACCCCTTACGTAAAAGCGTAGTTCCCGTTTTCGATGAATTCATTGTCCACCCGGGTGAAAACGCCGATCCCTTATCCGAAGAGCATGACAGCCCTGTTGAAAACATAGTTCACCGCTATCCCGACAGGGTATTGTTCCTTGTCACAGGATTTTGTTCAACATATTGCAGATACTGCACCCGCACACGGATGGTGGCCAAGGACAAATGCCATGTTGGCGTGAAAGCCTGGGAAGCCGGCCTGAATTACATCCAGGAACATAAAGAGATCCGTGATGTGCTGATCTCAGGCGGTGACCCGCTCACCATGCCCGACCTGCATATCGAATATCTGCTTTCGCGACTGCGCAGCATTCCTCATGTTGAGATCATCCGCATTGGCACGAAAGTCCCGGTGGTGATGCCACAGCGTATCACCCGCCCGCTTGTCACCATGCTTAAAAAATATCATCCTTTATTCCTCAGCATTCATTTTACCCATGCCGACGAGATGACTCCCGAAGTTAAGGAAGCCTGCGAGAAACTTGCAAATGTAGGGATACCGCTGGGAAGCCAGACGGTACTGCTGAAAGGCGTCAATGATGATATAACCGTGATGAAGAACCTGATGCATGCCCTGCTTCGCGCCAGGGTAAAGCCTTATTATATATACCAGTGCGATCCCGTTCTAGGTTCAGGCCATTTCAGGACCAGCATAAAAAAAGGCCTCGAGATTATGGAAGGCCTCAGGGGACATACCAGCGGGTATGCCATCCCGACTTATGTGGTCGATGCACCCGGAGGTGGCGGCAAGATACCTTTGCTTCCCGATTATTACCTGGGCCACAGCGAAGAAGGCTACGCAAGGCTCAGGAACTTCGAGAACAGGGAATTCCAATATCCTGATTTTTCCTAGCCTATGGTAGTTGGTCTTACGTACGACCTGCGGTCAGATTATCTGAAGGAAGGTTTTTCTGAAGAAGAAACAGCAGAATTTGACCGAGAAAGTACGGTCGAAGCTATAGAATCCACAATACAGCAGCTGGGTTATTCAACGGTCCGCATAGGACATGTGCGCGAGCTTGTCAACCATCTTGCTGCCGGCAAACGCTGGGACATGGTGTTCAACATCTGCGAAGGAATGTACGGCATCGGGCGCGAAGCCCAGGTGCCTGCCCTGCTTGATGCGTACAGGATACCTTATGTTTTTTCAGACGCACTGGTGCTTGCCCTGACCCTGCATAAAGGGATGACAAAACATGTGGTGAGGGACTGCGGAGTGCCTACTCCCGATTTTGCCATCGTACAATGCAAAGAAGATATCGGCAAGGTGAACCTGCCCTATCCTTTGTTTGTCAAACCGCTGGGAGAAGGCACAGGCAAAGGCATAGACTCCAGGAGCAAGGTAACAAACCCTGCTGAACTTGAAAAGATATGTCTTGACCTGATGCCGCGCTTTGAAATGGGACTGATCGTTGAAACCTTCCTTCCGGGCCGTGAATTCACGGTCGCGATTGTAGGGACTGGCGAGAGAGCCCGCTGTATAGGCGTGATGGAGGTTATCCTGAACCAGAAAGCCGAAGCTGATGCATATACCTATGTCAATAAGGAAGAATGCGAAGATCTTGTGGTATATAAGATAGTAACCGATGAGATCGCCGCGAAATGTGCCGAAGTTTCTCTCAATGCCTGGAAGGCATTGAACTGCAGGGACGGCGGAAGGGTTGACGTAAGGCTGGATCCCGAAGGGAATCCCGGCTTCATGGAAGTGAACCCCCTGGCGGGCCTTCATCCTGAACATTCCGACCTGCCCATCATCTGCAACCTCCAGGGCATCCCCTACCTGCAGCTGATGAAGTGGATAATGGAGTCAGCAGAAGAAAGAATAAATAGCGAAGTAGCGAGGTAGCGAAATAGCGAAAAAAGTAAATTTCGCTATTTCGCTACCTCGCTATTTCGCTACTTGAACCTCAGAAAACAGTTAAACTGTATAAAAATGAAAAACAACCGTGTCGTCTTCCTGTATAACAGGATGAGTGAGAACCCGAAAGAGGATGAACTGGAAGTTGTTCGCCAGATGAAGTTCATTAAAAAAGCTCTGAATGTTTTAGGCTATGAATCGTTCGAGGTCCCATTTGACATCCACCTCCAGGCAGTGATAGCAGAACTTAAGAAGATCAAACCCCTGGTGGTGTTCAATCTTGTTGAAATGATGGAAGGCACAGGCGCTCTTTTGCATATCAGCCCTTCAATTCTGAATGTACTCGATATACCTTACACAGGAGTCCAGCTCGAGGCTATGTTCATTACAACCAGCAAGGTTCTTGGCAAGCAGCAGATGAGGCTCCTCGGGCTGCCAACCTCCGACTGGTACACCCTTGACCAGATAGGCAAACTGAAAAAAGACGAGATGTATATCGTCAAACCAATCTGGGAAGACGGCTCGCTCGGACTTGATGAAGAAAACATCTTTCAGGGAAATAACAAAGAGTACATCCGGAAACTGAAAAAGCTGAACCCTAAAAAATTCTTTATCGAACAGTATATCGACGGAAGGGAGTTCAACCTCTCGGTGCTCGGCGGCAAAAAAGGTCCGGAAGTCATGCCTCCTGCAGAGATACTGTTCAAGGATTACCCCGAAGGCAAACACAGGATAGTGGGCTATAAAGCAAAATGGACTGAAGATTCATTTGAATACAACCACACCCCCCGTACCTTCAGGTATAAGAAAGAGGACCTTGCCCTGGTGGAAGAACTTAAAGTCATCGCAAAAAATTGTTGGAATGCCTTTGGGCTCAAGGGTTACGTAAGAGTTGATTTCAGGGTTGACAAAAACCGCAAGCCGTATATCCTTGAGGTCAACGGCAATCCCTGCATTGCACCCGAAAGCGGTTATGTGGCTGCAACAAAGCAAGCCGGGCTGACTTTTCCCCAGGTTGTGGAGAGGATCATTGAGGACGCGCTGAATTAACGTACGATTTACGAATGATTTGAAATTCCAGACCTGGTTTCAGGGTAAATCCGTGAATAATTATTAATTTCACCCTTTAGTATATTATCCCAATAATCATTCGTAAACCGTAAATCAACACATTCAATCGTAAATCGTATTTCTTAAAATCGTAAATTCTTTCATTATGAGTGCCCTAAACATCAATTACCGCTCCAAAGTCCTCCCCGGCGACGTGTCGGCCGTTAAAGAAATGGCTGAATCTACAGGTTTTTTCTATGATTTTGAGATCCCTGTTGCAGTGGAACTGGTTGAAGAGGGCCTGATGGACCAGGAACACAGCGAGTATAAATTCCTGTTTGCCGAAGTAGATGGCAAACCTGTTTCATATACATGTTACGGACATATCATGGGCACCGAAGCAGGCTACGACCTTTTCTGGATCATCACCCATAACGATTTCAGAGGCAAAGGCATTGGCAAGGTAATCCTGGAAAAAACCCACGAGATCATCAGGGGACTTGGAGGCAAATATGTGATAGCCGAAACATCAGGCCTTGAAAAATACGCTCCCACCCGTAATTTTTATCTGAACTTCGGGTATAAACTCGAAGCCGAGATCCCTGACTATTACAAGGACAACGATGCGAAGATGGTCTACATCTACAGATTTTAACGCATCATCTTCCCTGGTACCTGATGGCCATCATGGTAATATCATCACTTGGTGGTATGCCTGAAGCATGTTCGGCAACCGAGGACAAAATGGTCTTTATAAGCTGTTTGTGATCTGCCTCAAGGTTGGCTGAGAAAATGGCTTCAAGCCTGTCGTCGCCGAATAATTCACCCAGGCGGTTGAAAGCTTCGGTCACCCCGTCGGTATAAAGATAGAGTATGTCGCCAGGGGCCAACTGCAGTTTCAGCGATTTGTAATTGAAGTGTTCAATCCCGCCAAGTACAGTCCCCCGGGTAAGCTCAACGATTTTAAACCCCGAGGCATTCAGGACATATGGAGGATTATGCCCTGCATTCACATAATCCAGCTCACCGGTGGCGGTATTCAGGATTCCATAGAACACGGTAACGAACATGGATGAAACGCTTTCGCTGCAAAGCAGGTTGTTCACGTAATTCATGCATTCTTCGGTAGGCATGCCCTTGAGACCCGTGGCGCGGATGATGGTGCGGCTTACGGCCATAAATATGGCTGCAGGCACTCCCTTGCCCGAAACATCACCTATCACGAAACCTATCCTGTCGTTATCGATCATGAAGAAATCGAAGAAATCACCTCCCACTTCCTTTGCTGCATTCATTGCAGCATAAATATCAAAATCCTTTCGGTCGGGAAAAGGTGGGAAAAATTTGGGAAGTATGGCCTGCTGTATCTCCCGGGCTGTCTGAAGGTCCTGCTGTATCGAGATCAGCTGGTCATGCTCCTCCAACCCCCGCCTGACCTGCATTATCTCGTCAAGGGTCTTGTTGATGGTGATCTCGAGATCATCAAAGTTGATGGGCTTTGTAAGGAAGTCAAAAGCGCCGCGGTTCATGGCCGTCCTTATGTTGTCCATATCACCGTAAGCTGAAACCACCACCGTTTTCAATCCGGGGTTCTTCAGCTCCTTCAGCTTCATAAGCAAGGTAAGCCCGTCCATTTCGGGCATATTGATATCCGACAGTATGATCCCTATTTCGGGATATTCTATCAGCTTGGCAAGAGCTTCCAGCCCGTTGTGGGCAAAAACAAAATCATATACACCGTCCCTGATCTGCCTTCTGAATTTTTGTCTTACAAGAGGTTCGAGATCGACTTCATCATCAACAACCATGATCTTAACTTTCGTTACTGCATCTTCTCCCATAATCTTTCCTTTTCTGTTTAATCTCTCCCGGCAGATTCCCCGCCCCGACGGGGCGGAACCCGGGTCCAGGGCTACGCCCCGGGGTTAATACCAATTTAGTATATCTATAGTACCGTCTTCGGAATGGTGATCACGAATTCGGCATATTCTCCATCTTTTGAATCAACTTCAATTTTCCCCTGGTGCTCCTGCACTATAATGTCGAAGCTTATCGACAGGCCGAGCCCTGTGCCCTTACCGGCAGGTTTCGTAGTATAGAAGGGATTGAACACCTTCTCAATGACTGCTTTAGGTATTCCCTTGCCGTTATCCCATATCCTGAACTCAGCCTTGTCGCCAAGGTCTTTTGTAGAGATTTTCAGGACAGGGAAGTATGCATCTTTGAACTCCTGCTTTTTCTGGTTGGTCGAATAACATGCATTGTTGATCATGTTCAGGAACACCCTGCTGAGATCCTGGGGGATAACGTTAAGCTGCGGCATGTTCTGGTCATAATCACTTTCAATTTTAATGTTGAAGGATGAGTCGGTAGCCCTCATTCCATGGTAGCCCAGGTTGACATATTCGGCCAGTAGGGCGTTGACGTCGGTTGGCATGCGTTCGCCCGACTTGCCGCGGGAATGGAGCAGCATACCACGGATAATGCTATCCGCCCTCTTACCATGATCATGGATCTTTTTAACATTGCCTTCGATATCCCGGAGT
>CAIJYT010000187.1 GCA_903824935.1 uncultured Bacteroidales bacterium
GACAACCTTATCAATAGAGGAATCCCGACAGCTGTCCAGGTTGACATGTTCTACCTTGATTATGTACCAACCTGGGAACGTGTCCACATCAATGTACACTTCCTGGTCGTTATTGGGAAAGAAGGTGATGTATACAAGGTAAGCGACAGCTATTTCCCCGGGGTGGTTGACCTTCCTGTGTCTTCAATGAATACGGCCAGGTTCGCCCAGGGGAGCATGTCGCCGAAAGGGTTTCTATTTTACCCCGAATATGTTCCCGCCTCGTTTGATTACGAAAAGGCAATCCGCAAAGGAATAAAAAAGGCATGTTTTTATATGCTGAGCCTCCCCATTCCTTTCCTGGGAATTAAAGGGATCAGGATGTTTGCCAGGAAAATAACCGATTGGCCTTCACTTGCCAGGGATACTGAACATCTTTCTCATGAAGTGATGAAGATCAACATCCTGCTTGAGGACCAGGGAACCGGTGGAGCAGGATTCAGGTTCATGTATGCCACTTTCCTTCAGCAGGCAGCGGAAATGACCGGAAGACCTGAGCTGAAAAGTTTTGCCGGCGAACTGATGGAGATAGGCGACGGCTGGAGGGAATTTTCACTGTTTGCTGCAAGAATTGGAAAGAACCGGGACCTTGGGGACGATAAATTCAAACAATTAAGTGTGCTGCTTAACCAGCGGGCAGATAAAGAAGAGGCATTCTTTAAAAGATTATCAAAAGCTATACACTAATACTGAAGTAATGAACAAGGTGACGGAAGAATTGAGGACGGAGATCAAGAATCTCATAATGGAAACACTCGGAATATCAGGCATCAGGCCTGAAGAAATTGATAATGCCAAGCCCCTTTTTGGTGGGGAAAATGCACTGACACTGGATTCTGTCGATGCCCTCGAGATAATCATGGCCATACAGCGAAAATACAATCTCAGGATAGCAGACCAGAACCTTGCCCGTTCAGTAATACAATCAATCGACAGCATTGCCGAATTCCTGATTGCTGAGAGAGAAAAAACTGTCTGACACATAATCACTGAAGAATACTTTCCTCATCGCCGGAACGTAAAACAGGCAATAATTTCTGAATAAAAAGAGTAAATGGTATCCTGTAAATATTTCTGATATCTTTATAACTTTGTACTATTCAAGGAACATGAACTTAAACATAAATCATTTGCCATGAAAATATCTATAATTGCTTTGTCATTTTTACTTCTTGCAAGCATAGCTTATTCACAGGATCAACCCCCGCAGACTCAAACACAGCCTGCACAGGTGCAACCCCAGCAGCCCCAGACGCCTCAGAAAGCGATGCCTAATCATATCACCAGCGGGTTTTATCTTAAGCTTGGAGCCTCTTTCCCTATGGGGAATTTTACTAATAATCAAACATTTACGTATAAGGATAATACAAATACTCAACGGAGTCTTTCTTTCAACCACGGAAAGTTCGGAGGCGTTATGGAAATGGGATTTCTCATTTACCTCGGTCCTTCTTTCGCGCATAATCATCTTCGGGCCGGCCTCGATGCAACTTTTTTTACTGTTTCATTCAACCCGGCAGACTCTGTTGTGCCTTCAGGGACAAGCGCTTCAAAAAAAATGGAATACTGGTATTATTTCGGAGGCCAGAAGTTCGGCCCCCTGTTAACGATCAGTCCTATTGATTACCTGATGATTGACCTCTCATATAAGATCAATGCAACAGCAGCCTGGCATGCCAGTATGTGGGGCATGAATCTTGCCATGAACGAAGTAAGCCTTGGCATACGCTACCGTGTTATGCTCTTTGCTTTCCAGTATAATTGGGGCAAGGTGGAATACACCTATAACCAGGAACCCAACCCAAAGGAAAAAGTTTCTGTCGACACCTTCCGGGTCCTCATTGGTTTTAAATTCTAGTTTTTCATTAAATTCTGATGAACCCGGCCTTTTTTCCTGAAATAGAACGTAAACCACTTGCAGATATAAAGACGTTCCAGGAAAAAATCCTGAAAGACCTCTTGTCGTACCTTGGGGCCAACTCTTTATATTACAGTCGACTTTTCAGGGAGCATTCCATTGATATTTCGAAGATCCTCCGCCTTGAAGATCTCTTAAATATACCAGTAACAGACAAAGCACAGCTGCAGCAGTTCAATAATGACTTTATCTGTGTTCCCGGGAACCGTATCGTTGACTATATCACAACCTCCGGAACCCTGGGAGATCCCGTTACCATGGCAATGACCGACCGTGACCTGGAACGGCTTGCTTATAACGAGGCTCTTTCATTTACCTGTGCCGACGGCTCGGTGGATGATATATACCAGCTGATGACAACCATGGATCGCAGGTTTATGGCTGGAATGGCGTATTTCCTGGGCATCAGGAAACTGGGTGCATCAATTATCAGGGTTGGGAACGGAATTCCCGAGCTGCAGTGGGATACTATCATACGTTTCAAACCGAATGCCATCATCTGTGTTCCTTCCTTTATACTGAAGATCATTGAATATGCAGAACAAAACGGCATAGACTACCGTTCTTCGGGCATCACCAAAGCCGTTTGCATCGGGGAACCACTGCGAAGCCCTGATATGAAGCCTAATGCCCTGGCTAAGAGGATACTTGAAAAATGGCAGATTCAACTATATTCTACCTATGCCTCCACTGAAATGGCCACCACGTTTGCAGAATGCGGAGTAGGGACAGGCGGCCACCATCATCCTGAACTGATCATCACTGAGTTCCTGGACGATAATAACAAACCTGTACATGAGGGGGAAGCCGGCGAACTGACAATTTCCACGCTGGGAGTTGAAGGCATGCCCCTGTTGCGATTTAAAACAGGCGACGTTTGCTACCATTACACAGAACCCTGCGCCTGCGGTAGGACAACTATCAGGCTGGGGCCTATCCTCGGCCGTAAAAAGCAAATGATCAAGTTCAAGGGAACTACCATATATCCCCCTGCCTTGTTTGATATCCTTGACGATATACCGTATATCAGTAATTATTATATCGAGGTTTGTACCAACGATATAGGCACCGATGAGATTATCATCAATGCCGGGACGGAAAATGAAAACCCGGAAATTGAAAAGGATGTGAAGGATCACTTCAGGGCCAGGTTAAGGGTTGCTCCCCAGGTCAGGTTCATGAAACCTGATGAAATCATGAAAGCCCAATGCCCCGAAGGGAATCGCAAACCCATAAAATTTTTCGATAAGCGAAACAATCCCGGGCCTTTCTGATGTATTTCGGGCTGACAGACCCTTTCTTTTGTTTCGAATTCATTATTACCTCATTTGTCAAATTTATTTTTGGAAAACTCAAATTCCTGTTATAGATTTGCTATGTAATTTCACATGAAGAACCCTAAAACTATTTTTGTATGAAAAAAATTGGAATCTTTTTTTTACTGAGCTTCTTTGTCTTTGCAGGAAGCAGTGTGTTCTCCCAGAAACTGAAGTCGGGCAGCCTGTCGGTGCTGAAAGGTCAGAAAGTGATCAATCTTCAGTTTGATTATGCAAAAATGAAAGTTGGAAAATTTGACAATGAAGAGGAATACATTACCAAAGGTATTGCCGACAGGAATAATAAGAAGGAAGGAAGCGGTGATCCCTGGGCAGTGAAATGGAGAAGTGACAAGACGGAGCGTTTCCCGCCGGCCTTTGCCGAGGCGTTTAATAACAAAGCCGATGATTGCGGACTGGAACTAAAGGAGAATGCAACGGATGCCACCTATACAATGATAGTTCATACTACATTTCTTGAGCAGGGTGTAGAAGCTTATGTTGCGGCAAAAGCATCGGAAGTTGACCTTGAAATCAGCATAGTGGAATCAAAAGCGCCTGATAAGGTGATCGCCACACTTGAAGCAAAAGGTAAGGGAAGTACCGGCCGTATGACTGTTGGAGGTGTTCCTGTGAGCAAAGAGACCTATGATACAGGGCTGCGTATTATGGAAGCTTATGAGAACGCTGCCAAACCACTCGGTAAATTAGTCTGTAAAGAATTGAAATAATTTGACTTAACCTTAAAATAATAAAGGCTGCCTTTTACAGGGCAGCCTTTATTATTTTACCATATTTGTGTTATGGCTTTTTATATACCTGCTTCCCCGAAAGATAGGTTGATGTTACCCTGGTCATTGGGATTTCACTCTCGTTTATTTGCATGATATCCCTGTCAAGAATAACAAAATCAGCATTTTTCCCGGGTTCCAGGCTTCCAATCTCATCCTCCCAGCAATCTGCCCTGGCTGCCCATATAGTGATTGACCTGAGAGCTTCTTCCCTGCTCAGTGCATTTTCAGGCTGAAAACCTCCCGGTGGGTTACCCTTTAAATCCTTTCTCGCAACTGCCGCATAAAATGTGTTAACAGGCGAGATGTTCTCAATGGGGAAGTCGGTCCCGTTAGCAATCCAACCGTTCTGTTTCATCAGTTCTTTATATGCATAGGCCCACCTGATCCTCTCGTTACCCAGCCTTTCTTTTGCCCATCCCATGTCGGAAGTGGCATGCGTGGCCTGAATTGAAGGAACAACTGAATACTTCCTGAATTTCTCCAAATCGGAAGGGTCAACAACCTGGCAATGTTCAATTCTCCACCGGCGGTCATTTTCACCAACCAGGTATTCACCATAAATATCGAGGACGAATTTATTGGCAGAGTCGCCTATGGCATGAGTGTTGACCTGGTATCCATGTTCAAGACACAACCTGCATATTTTCCTTAGAGAATCAGCAGTTATCACCCGAATGCCATGCTGGCCCGGCATATCATGATATTGTTGTTTCAACAAGGCAGTACGGCTTCCCAGGCTTCCATCGGAATATACTTTAACGGAACCTACAAACAGGCGGGGTGTACGGTAAATCCCTTTACTGATATATTTGCTGATATTCTCCCTGCTGGGTTCAAGCATTGCATAAATTCGTATCATCCCCGCCGAGTCTTTACCCGAAGACAGGCTGTCAAACAAGCCGACAGTGGCTGCCTCCAGGCCGGCATCACTGACAGTTGTAAGGCCCACCGAAAAACAATCTTCCCTGGCCCTGGACAGGAGTTTCTGAAGTTCTTCAGGGTCTGGTTTCGGGACTGATTGTTTCATATGATCGGCAGCATTTTCGCTAAGGATGCCGGTAAGCCTGCCGTTTTTTATTTCAACTTCCCCGGCATTAAATGCATGATGGACCCCAATTCCTGCCACAAGGAGGGCTTTGCTGTTTGCAAGCACAACATGGCCGTCAATCCGTGTAAGGACAACAGGATTATCGGGAAAAAGATCATCCAGGGCTTTACAGTCAGGAAAAACTTTCTCTTTCCAAAGATTCTGGTCCCATCCCCTACCCACAATCCATCCATCTTTTCCCGGGTGGCCTGCTTTTTTTAACTTTTCCAGGACTTCATTGAATGAATTACATCCGTTCAGAACTACGCTCCTGAAATTCAATGCGTAACCATAAAAATGGCAATGTGCATCAATAAAGCCCGGAAATACGGCTTTCCCACCTGCATCAAGCATGTTTTCAGATTTGTAACGCCCGAGTATGTCTTTGGCTGAACCTGTCGAGAGAATTTTACCGTCATTTACAGCCATTGCTTCGGTAACGGTAATCGCCGGATCAACGGTATAGATCTTTGCATTGTAAACTATCAATCCGGTACTGGTTTTCATAAGATTGCAGGAATTAAGAAGGAAAAAGACAGGTAAACTGAGTGTTAATAACTTTTTTTTCATGAGCCAATAGTCTGAATTTGATAATAATATTCAAAATTAGAAAACTATTTTTTCCAAAACTTGACTTTTATACAAATCATTTCATATTTTTGTAAGACATAAACACGATATATTAATGCCATATAAATCTATTACACCTAGATTTATTGTTGTTTTTTCAGTAATTTTTACTGCAGCCCTGTTACGGTTGCTGCCGCATTGGCCAAACTTTACTCCGATTGCAGCTATGGCTTTGTTTGCCGGGACCTATTTTGACAGAAAGCAATATGCTTTCGCCATTCCGATCGCCGCGATGTTCATCAGCGATCTCATTATAGGTCTGCACGCTAGCATGCCTGCTGTCTATCTTAGTTTTGCCATTACGGTTGTTCTGGGTATGGCTATCCGGAAGAAAGTCACAGTTAGATCAGTTTTCATGGCCTCAATTTCTTCAGCCCTGATTTTTTTCCTGATCACAAACTTCTCTTCCTGGCTTGCCATGGGTTTGTATCCTAAAAATTTCATGGGCCTCATGGAATGTTACATGGCCGGCCTTGTGTTCTTCAGGGATACAACGAACGGATTCTCATTCTTTTTGAATGATGTCTTCGGAACAACGTTTTTCAGCGCCGTATTTTACGGAGCCTTCTATCTGGTTCAGATGAGGTTCCCTGTTCTCGACAGGTCGAGGTTTTAGCCAAATACTTCTTCGTCTCTTTCGAGGAGTAAAATGGAATTCTGAGACACAATAAAATATCTTTCGTCATTGAAAATTATTTCAATGGCTCCTTTTTGCAGGAATATTGCCAGGTCTCCTTCTCTTGCCTGAAGTGGGATATATTTAATATTCTCTTCATTCTTCTTCCAGCTTTCAATATCATCAGGGGGAACAGGTATGGGATATCCCGGACCTGTTTTGACAACAAACCCCGTCTGTATTTCTTCCTTCTCCTGGTAGCCCGGAGGAAGAAATAATCCTGCCTTGGTTTTATTCGATATCTTCTTTGGTTTGATCAGGATCCTGTCCCCTACTACGATCAATTTCTTCAAGGTAGTGTCGGTATCGCTCATGTGTTGATAATTATCCATTTCAAAGGTACTCTTTATCTCAGAAATCAGGAATCGGGGATGGAAAAATTGGTAAATTTGCAAGTACTTCGTCAATTCTACTTTTATAGTATCTTCCTATGTCGGATATAATCAGGATGCTGCCTGAATCAGTTGCAAATCAGATTGCTGCAGGAGAGGTCGTACAACGACCTGCATCTGCCGTAAAGGAATTGCTCGAGAATACGATTGATGCAGGTGCCACTGAAGTTAGGCTCATCGTCAAAGATGCCGGGAAAACACTGATCCAGGTTACTGATAATGGCTGTGGAATGTCGGAGGGAGATGCGAGGATGTGTTTTGAACGCCATGCCACTTCCAAAATACAAACCGCCCATGACCTGTTCTCTATCCGTACCCTTGGTTTCCGGGGTGAAGCCCTTGCTTCGATAGCTTCAGTGGCTCAGGTTGAACTGAAAACAAAAAAAGAACGGGACGAGATAGGAACACAACTGATAATTGAAGGGTCGGAAGTAAAGTCGCATGCTCCTGTGAACACTTCCAACGGCACCAGCATCCAGGTAAAGAATCTTTTTTACAATGTTCCTGCCCGCAGAAATTTCCTGAAGTCAAACACTTCTGAATTAAAATACATCCTGGAAGAGTTCTACCGGGTCGCGCTTGTTCATCCCGATGTCGGTTTCACACTGTACAACCAGGATAAAGTTATGTTCCAGCTTCATTCGGCCAACCTGAGGCAACGTATCGTTTCCCTCTTCGGGATGAACTATAACCAAAGGCTGGTCCCTGTTGAGCAGCAGACAAACATGGTGAATATAAGCGGTTTCATCGGCAAACCCGAATTCGCCAAAAAGACCAGGGGTGAACAGTATTTCTTTGCCAATGGCAGGTTTATCCGTAACCCTTACCTTCATCATGCTGTTGAAGCGGCATTCAGGGAACTAATACCAAAGGATTCATATGCCTCATATTTCCTGTATCTTGAAATGGATCCGGCGAATATCGACGTCAACATTCATCCTACTAAAACCGAGATCAATTTTACCGACAGCAAGAGCATTTATGCTATTCTGCAGGCTGCCGTACGGCAAGCACTCGGGAAATTCAACCTCACCACGGTTATTGATTTTGAACAGGAACTGAGCATGGATGTCCCTCCCCTGAAGCCTGGCCAGGTGATTCGACAGCCTCAGATCACTGTTAACCCTGAATACAATCCATTTGAAAAGAAGAAGGAGTTTCAGCCCAGCCTTAGGTTTGACAATCCGGGGAAATTCACAGGAAGTCAGGGCGGAAGGGAAAATTTTTCACATGACCTGCACAGGGAATTAAACATTCCCCCTGCTCCTCTGGCTGATCTAATCGACAAACTGGGCACAGGCAGCTCTCCCGGCCTTGGCTTGGAGTTCGGCACTGAAAACCATGAACTGTTCCAGGTGGCAAATTCATTTATTGTAACTGAAACCCCAAAAGGCCTGATGATTATCGACCAGCAGTCAGCCCATGAAAGAATTCTGTATGAGGAAATGCTTGATTCGGGCAGCAATGACAATAACCTGAGTTCGAAAATCATCCCTGTGACTCTATCTTTTTCTCCTGATGATGCAGTTCTGCTGAAAGACCTTCTCGGTGATTTTAAAACCCTGGGTTTTGAAATCACGGAATTCGGGAATAATGACTTTGTTCTTCAGTCGGTCCCCCACGACCTGGGGCATACCGATTTTCACGGGGCGGTTGAACATGCGTTGGAATCCATAAAAAATGAACTGCCAGGGAAAAATGCTGTAAAAAACCAGCTAATCGCAAAAGCGCTTGCAAAAAGTACTGCTGTTAAACGGGGCAGCAACCTTAAAAAAGAAGAACTGGAAGACCTGTTCAGGAGACTGTTCAACTGCAGGATTCCGGAACTTTCACCGTACGGAAAACCTGTCTTTTTCGTTCTCTCTTTTGATGAATTAAATAAAAAGTTCAAATCCTAAATATTTCGTATGAGCTACGAGCAATATAGTCCGGGTGGCTTCAAACTTCTTCCCACGGTTGTAAAAAACCTGCTTATCATCAATGTGATCTGTTATGTTGCAACCATTTCGCTTCAAAGCACCTTCAGGATTGATCTCACGGATATGTTCGGCCTTCACTTTGTCAAGTCGGACCACTTCAGATCCTACCAGTTTGTGACATACATGTTTTTCCATGCCGACTTCGGGCATATTCTTTATAATATGTTTGCCTTGTGGATGTTCGGTTACCTGCTTGAAAACGTTTGGGGCCCTAAACGCTTCCTGACCTATTATATGATCACAGGGATCGGGGCAGGCCTTATCCAGACTGCGGTAATTTACTGGCATATTTCAGGATTTGAGTCCGCCGCCCAGGCTTATTCCGCAGCTCCTTCACCCGAAGCATTCGTCAGCTTTGTCAAGTCATGTCCTCCCAGGAGCCAGGAATTACTGGACCAGATGAACGCTTTACTTTCTCAGTGGCAGAGTTCATTGGGCGATGTTCATTACCAGAGGCAATCGGTGGTTTATGTTTATGATCTGATCAGGCAGCATATGGATGTCACAACCATAGGCGCATCCGGTGCTGTTTACGGGATTCTCCTGGCATTCGGAATGATGTTCCCAAACATGCTTGTTTTCATTTACTTTTTATTCCCCATCAAAGCTAAATGGCTGGTGCTCATTTATGGGGCAATTGAAGTTTTCTACGGAATCTCAAACAATGCCACAGACAATGTTGCGCATTTTGCACATCTGGGGGGCATGATTTTCGGATTTTTCATGATCTTGTACTGGAAACGAAATGCAAGAATTTAAGATAATGGATAATTACGCCTCGGGACCTAACACTGCTGAGAACCTGAAACGGTTCTTCAGGGAAGGCTCCGTCCTTGCCAACCTGATAATTGTCAATGTGTCGGTCTGGCTGCTGGTGCAGGTATTCAGAGTGATATTCTCTTTCATCAGCGTGCAGGAGGAAACTCTCGGGACAAGCGCAATTATAAGGTTCTTCGGGGTGCCTGCATATCTACCCACACTTTCAGGCAAACCGTGGACAGTCCTTACCTATATGTTCCTGCATGTCGAAATATGGCACGTACTGTTCAACATGCTCTGGCTTTACTGGTTCGGAAAAATATTCCAGGAATATCTTGGAAGCAGGAAACTTCTCATCGTATATATTCTCGGTGGACTCTCCGGAGCGGTTGTGTATATAGCAGCCTTTAATATTTTCTCTACTTTCGCATACATTCTGCCCCAATCCTATGCGCTGGGTGCTTCCGCGTCGGTCATGGCCATCGTTACCTCAATTGCTTTCAAGGAACCTGACTTCTCTGTCTATCTCCTGTTTTTCGGAAGGATTCGGATTCTTTACCTTGCTATAGCATTGTTCATCTTTGATTTTTTTATGATCCCTGCAGGCAATGCCGGGGGGCACATTGCACATATCGGCGGGGCCTTGTTTGGGTTTCTTTATATTCAATTTACCACAAGAAACTTCAGATTTCCTTCCATGTGGAAGAAACGGATGAAAGGATCTCCGGGCGGGAAAAACAGCGAATACACGTCTTACGAAAGCAGTCAGCGCCCTCTCAGCGACGATGAGTACAATCTGCAGAAAAAAGCAAAGCAAAAGCAGATGGACGAAATCCTGGATAAAATCTCAAAAGGAGGTTACGACAGTCTTACCAGGGATGAGAAGGAGTTTTTGTTCAGGTCTTCAGGTAAACGATAAATAAAAGCCAGGATGATCAACCCAAAACATAAAGGCAATTGGTTGAAGATCTCGCTTCTGATCATCAACTGCATTTCAGTGATAGTCTTATTGTTCTCTTATGCTGCGGCCTATATAAGCCCCATAAAATTCTGGATCCTGGCTTTCTTCGGCATAGCCTACCCTGTAATATTGATTATTAACCTGGTTTTCGTGTTGCTGTGGCTGATCCTGTGGAATAAATACATCTGGTTGTCGCTGCTGGTCATAGTACTTGGATTCGGCCATATCAGGACAATCTTCCCTCTTCGTTTCGGCTCACCAAAAACCCACGCTGAGCATTCGCTGAGAGTGGTGACTTATAATGTGCACAGTCTTTATGGCAACCACGCAGATGATATGCTGCCCGAAGCAAGAAGCCAGGTGACCGATTTTCTTGCCCTTGAGAATGCGGATCTTATTTGCACTCAGGAGTTTTACGCTTTAGGCGAGGGATACATGAATACACTTCATAAATTCTCCCGTTCGATCAGACTTGAAAATTTCTTTTTCAAAAATTACAGGGATTTCTGGCAGAAAACAAAGATCAATGCGATTGCGACCTTCTCGAGGTACCCAATTGTGAACGAAGGATTTTTCAGGCTTGAGGATAAGAGCACCTTCGGGATATTTACTGATATCAGCGTGAATGGAGATACTATCAGGGTTTACAACCTTCACCTGGAGTCCATCAGGCTTGGGGAGGATGATTACAAATTTTATTCAAACCTTACAGACCCCGCTGACGAAAAAAGTCTTTCCCAGGGATCCAGGAAAATGATCTGGAAATTGAAAAAAGCTTTTATCCTTCGTGCCATGCAGGTTGATATACTCAGATCGCATATGAAGCAAAGCCACTACCCCGTGCTGATCTGCGGAGACTTCAACGACACCCCGTCCTCGTATGCCTATCATACTTTATCGGAAGGCCGCAACGACGCCTTTGTCAAGGCCGGGGATGACTGGATAGGGAGCACTTATGCCGGCCGCTTCCCTGCTTTCAGAATTGATTATATGCTTTATGATGATTTCTTTACTGCCAAATCTTATCAGAAGAAGGAAGTCGATCTCTCGGACCATTACCCTGTGATCTCAGAATTTACTTTTAACCATTGATTATGGATTTCAGGCTGACAACAGATTTCGTTCCCACAGGTGATCAGCCTGAAGCGATCCGCGAGCTTGTTGAAGGGCTCAGCAGGAACGACGAAGCCCAGGTCCTGGCCGGGGTCACAGGATCCGGGAAAACTTTTACTATCGCCAACGTCATACAAAAGATACAAAGGCCCACACTGGTACTAAGCCACAACAAAACCCTTGCAGCACAGCTTTATGGTGAGTTCAGGGAATTCTTCCCTGAAAATTCAGTTGAGTTTTTCGTTTCTTACTATGATTATTACCAGCCCGAAGCATA
>CAIJYT010000188.1 GCA_903824935.1 uncultured Bacteroidales bacterium
GTAGCTCCGAACCAGCCTCCCTGGGCGAGTCCCTTATGCTGGGGAGGGGCGACCTTAGAAACGAAGGAAATGCCGATGGGGCTGAGGAATAGTTCAGCGATCGTGAGGGTGAAGTACATGCTGATCAGCCAGTAGGGTGAACGCAGGGTGTCGGAAACTCCTCCTTTTGCTGCCAGCTCCGCAGGGCTCATTAATCCGCGGGAAGCAAGGATCATGATAATGAAACCGACTGCAGTGATCAGCATACCGATCCCGATCTTCTTGGGTGATGAAGGTTCCTTGCCTCTTTTATTGAGATAGGCAAAGTAACCTATCACAATAGGAGTGAGGAATACGATGAAAATGGGGTTGAACTGCTGAAAGATCTCGGGAGATATCTTGTTGCCTTCGGGCGCCAGCATGCCTATGGTAAAGTAAGCCAGGATGAGGGAGCCGAGAGCAACTACACCTCCAATGATTTTAGTCTTTTGAGAATTCGCTTTGCCGAAAAGAAGAACAAATCCCATAATTGCAATCAATAAAGGAAGTAAGGTAGAAAGGTTGAAGATTATCGCGGAACCCTTTGATATTGACGAAACGGTGTAATCCCTTGCAAAAATGGTGAGGGTGAATCCGTTTTGCTGAAAGGCCATCCAGAAGAACATGACAACAAAGAAAACGAGACCGAGGGCGATAAAACGGTCCTTGATCTGGCTTTTGGTAAGCTCAACCAGGTCGGCTGCTTTAGCAGCCCTCTTCTGCTTGTGCGTTACATCGGCGGTCTTATAATACTTCCTGAACCCGATAAAGATCAGCAAGGAAGCGATCATGCTTAGGGCTGCAACACCGAAACCTGCATTATAGGCCTGTCCTATGCTGTCGATGTACTGATGGCAGAAGACGCCGAGGTCGGTAATCCTGCCTCCTGCCTGGGTATGCATGAACTGCTCAAGCTGTGCGGTATTCTGAAGGGTGTGGTCAAGGTATTTATGTGCAAGGCTGGGTATTGCCGAATCGTAAGTAAAACCCGAACGGGCAAGGATCCAGTTACGCATCCCGCCTGCTGCGCTGGGTGCAAAAAAGGCGCCTATGTTGATCCCCATGTAAAAGAGATTGAAAGCCGAGTCCCTGAGATGGCTGTACTTTGCTTCGTCATACATATTCCCGACAAGCGCCTGGAGGTTGCCTTTAAACAAGCCTGTTCCCAATGCGATGACTGCGAGTGCGAAATACATGAAGTATACACCGTTGCCCGGAACTGCCAGCAGCCCGTATCCCAGGAACATGACTATAATTCCCAGGATGATGGTTTTACCATATCCTAAAATATTATCTGAAATATACCCGCCCAGGAGAGGCAGAAAATATACCCCGAAAAGGAAGGTGCCGTAAATACGTCCTGCCTCCGAGGTGGTCCATCCAAACTTCGATTGAAGATATAACAGAAAGATCGCAAGCATGGTGTAATAGCCGAAGCGCTCGCCCATGTTGGCAAAAAAAGCCACAAATAGTCCTTTTGGATGTCCTTTGAACATAATCTTGAATGTTAGGTAATTGGTGAATTAATCAGGTCGATAGCTGCAAATGTAATAATTTTATGATTTCGTCGTCTTAAGCTACAGATGAACATTCAGGACTTCAATACAAAAGTCTATCCCCTCAAGGATAAAATCTACCGCCTGGCCAAACGCATGCTTGATCAGAATGAAGAGGCTGAGGATCTTGTACAGGAGGTGTTCATCAGGATGTGGAAGATCCGTGAGAAGCTCGACGAATACAGGAGCCTGGAAGCCCTTGCAATGGTCACAACAAAAAACCTCTGCCTCGATAAACTGAAAGCCAGGAAATTCCCGGTTGAAAGCTGGAACGACCAGCGTCAGTTCATTGAAAACATTGCGGAAGAAATGAGACCCGATCATTCCGACCTGTTGCTGGGTGTAAAAGAAGCAATAAACACCCTGTCGGAGCAATCGAGAATGATCATCCACCTTCGTGATATTGAAGGATATGAATTTGATGAGATCGCCGAAGTGATGGGGATGCAGGAGAACGCTGTCCGTGTTGCACTTTCAAGGGCTCGCAAACACGTCCGTGAATTACTGGTAAATGATAAAAGCTATGAATATCAAAGAAATTGAAGTATTGCTTGAGAGGTATTTCGAGGGTGAAACCACTCTTGCAGAAGAAAAGCTTTTAAAAGAGTTTTTCTCTGCGGATGAGGTACCCGAACACTTCAGGCAGCATCAGCCTTTGTTCAGGTATTTCAGTGATGAGGCGTCCCTCACCATAGATAATGAGGAGCAGGAAAAAGTGCTTATGCGCAGGATCAGCCGGTTCGAAACTGAGGTTTCGGGCTCAGGCATGCAGCCTGTACAGAAAAGAATGTATTACCTGAGCGGGATAGCTGCAGGGCTGCTGATCCTTATAGGCCTGGTGTTTACTTTTAAAAGCGAACTCCTGAAAAAGCATTTTCCCGGTAAGGAAAACGCTTCGAGCGAACTGGCATACTCTCAAACAAAGCAGGCATTGCTGCTGGTTTCGGTCGGGCTCAATACAGGCCTGGATGAGGTACAGCGTTTTACTACTCTGAATACCGCAATGGAACAGATACAGAAGATCAATAAATTTTATAATTATCAGAATCAATTTATCAACCCGGAATGGATGCAATCTCCTTCCACAAACAAATAAACCAATGAAAACAAGAATCATCACTTTAATTTTTGCAGCATTCCTGGCAATGCCCGTATTGTTGAATGCACAAAGTCCGCTTGACAAGGTTTTTACCAAGTATGCAGGCCAGGACAGGTTCACCACCGTGAACATTTCAAAAGAAATGTTCACCCAGTTCCTTGGAATGATGGCCAATCAGAATGACTCATCATCAAGGGAAATGAAATCTATCATCGATAAACTTACAGGTCTTAAAGTGGTCACCTATGATATCGATTCTACTGATTACGCAAAGGCTGTCAGCATTTATAATGAATTCGCGGGTTTGTTCCCTGCCTCTGCCTACAAGGAACTTATGGCAGTGACCG
The DNA here is from genome assembly GCA_903824935.1 of uncultured Bacteroidales bacterium. Classification (GTDB taxonomy): domain Bacteria; phylum Bacteroidota; class Bacteroidia; order Bacteroidales; family FEN-979; genus CAIRDP01. Next base: position 3,021 of record CAIJYT010000188.1, read on the forward strand.
AAGGCCGCGATAATTACAGGTTCATGACAAAACAGGATTCCGACGGCAAGATCGGCGAAATGATCATGCTGATGAAAGGCAAGAAAGAAGTTGTAGTCATCAGCCTCACCGGTGTCATAGACATGTCGAACGTAACGAAGATATCCAAATCAATGGGGATTCACGGAATGGAAGGGTTCTCGCATATGCACCAGCATCACCAGGGGCCTCCTCCTTCAAACCAGCCGCCTGCAAAAAAGTAAATTAACTTCTGCCCTGGGCCCTGTGAAACCACAGGGCCTTTTTTATATCCTAACCTGGATTTGGGCGTTAAGGTCAAGCTTCCAGTTGGCATTTATCTGGTCAAGCCCGCTGCTGATGACGTTTTTGTCACTATATCTTGTAAGCCCCGCTTTGAGGCAGACTGCAACATGCCGTCCGATGGAATATTTTGCGAGGATGCAGGCCCTCACTCCCTGTCCGTAATACGAAGGCAGTGAATACCCGTACAGCACATCGGGTTCATAGGCCCAAATCCGCGATTCATAATACGGACAATCGAAAACAGAATACCTCAGTGTGATCTTCAGCGGGACTTTTAAAGGTTTTATGCTGATGTCCTGGAACAGAAGCCAGCCGTACAACAGTGTTCCCTGGCTTTGCCTCGTTTGTTTTACTTCAACCCGGCTTTGCAGGCTTACAGCAGATGACACCATCCAGTTGAGCTGCAGCCGGTAAGCGTCTGAATTTTTATTGCCGGTTCCATGCAGCACCTCATTTGCCTTAATTAAATCAGTCTCCGCACAGGTATAAGTATAGCGGAAAATACAGTTCAGCTTTGAATTCATCTGCCAGGCAAGCATTGCACCGAGATCGGTACCTTCCGAAGGTTTGCTTACACCGTACTTTGCCCAGGGAAAAGTGCAGAAATCGGCATACAGGCTGAGGCTGCAATGCAGGGGCAGGCTGGCAGTGAAACCCAGGAACCAGGCTCTTTCATTGGCTGCATAGGTATTCTGCCTGAAACAGTTTGAATAGAGGTTCTGGTAAGCGGGGGGATAATTCCTGTAAAGCAGAACAGCGCTGAACCTCGGATCGGGGTTGAGGTTAAGCCCTGCAATAACAGCGACGCTGCCGTTTTCGCTGCGGCTCACCTCCCCCGACAGCCTTACGAACCGGTAGAAGATGTTGAAATCGACGCCTGCAACAAAATTATTCTTACCCGTAAATGCCGGCAGGTTGTACAATTGGAGCTTTGGCTGGTATGGGGCGCTGAGTGAAACCGAATATGCAGTGAGGCCGAGGCTGAAAAAATTACTCCTGAAATTCAGGTTACCCCCTACGATCATTTCTGAGATTTTTCCTCTTTTACCGATCTCGGAAAAAGTGCGGTGATAGCCTGTTTCGACAAAAGCACTGAAAGAGGTGATGCCGTTAAAAGGATCTTCAACCACTGTCGCATCCCTGTTGCGGTAAGAACAGATCACGCTGAGGGTAAAGCGCCCATAACCAATGTTTACTGCAATCCCCCTCAGCACGCTGCTTTCCGAAACCGACTGGCTTGGGCTTATCCCTCTGCCTGTTGCAAATTCCTGGTTGAAGCCCGGGTAGATCCCAAGGGAGCTCCCGGTATTAAAAGTAAGTCCCAGCCCCCAGCCTGCGCGGAAATTCCCGAGGATCAACCGTTTCATGATTTTTCGGGTCGTAAAGCTGAGGTATCCCGAATAAGTATCCATGCCGTATTTCTGGGCCCCTGCAAAAAACTGTTCACCCGCATCCTTATCGCCCGAAATACCTATAGCAAGCTTATCGTAAAAGCTGTAGGTGTATCTGAAACTCATGCTATACGGGCTGCCGGGGTAATAATTTGCGCCGGGTTTTGCCTTGATTTCATCAGCAACTGTGTATCCCGCTGATCTCGGGAATGAGGTCCCTGCCTGCAGCAGGACCTGGTGCTTGCCGTATTTCGCCAGATTTTTGCAGCTCATGGGCAATGAATGTGATACGGGATTAAAACAGATATATGGGATGATCTTTCTGATAAGCACCGAGTCAAACCCTGGCACTGCATGCAGTTCGTAGATTGAAAACACTTCCCCGTAAGCGGCCAGGTAATCAAACAGGTTCTTCCTTTGAAATGCATTGATAAAAGGTATCCTCGCAAGATCATCCACTGTAGCCGCATTCAGGTCAACGGGCCGGCTCCTGCTCTCGTCCTGCTCCTCCATAATCTGCCGGTATTCGTTCTCTGTTTCAGTCTTCCAGTTAAGGTCATCGGGGCTCTCGCCTGTCCACTGAAACGGGTCTGTTTGTGAAAAGGCCTGGCTGCAGTAAAAGCAGAAAAGCAGCCAGCAGCAGGCCGTTTTCATTATTGTATGTGGATGTCGTTTCATCGCTGGCCCTTGAACTGCGATCATTTCCTGAATTCGTACTGGATTGAAACTGCAGGGCTGAACCCCAGCGCCTGGCTGTATTCAGAAGCGATATCTATCGAAAACCGTTTCATCAATATACCTGCTCCAATGCTGAAACGGAAGGGACCCGTAGCAAACCCTGCCCTGGCCGAGAGTATCTTAGCAAACCTGCACTCCCCGCCAATCCTGGCACATGCCTTGCTTGCCGGATCTTTTTCTATTTCGGCCGAAAGCATTAGATCTTCAGTAAAATAGTAGGCAAGCCCCAGTTGAATAAGCGTTGGCAGGGACTCCCCCGAGGTTTCGGATAGCTTTACCGGAACCGGGTTTATGCAGTGAAATCCTATCCATACCTGCTTCCCCGGCCTGAACATCAAGCCGAGCTCACAGTTCAGGATGTTCTTCGATCCGTAATCCTCCGAAATGCTGAAACGGTAGTAATCAAGCTGTACCCCCGCCGAAAAGCTTTTGCCGAATTTCCTGGCATAGGCTATTCCTGATTTCAGTTCACTGTAGACCCCCGATCCGAACTGCATGCAACTTGCCGAAAACACCCCCTGCTTTGTGCAGGCAGAGAAGACCAGCGCCTTACAGGATAATTCTTTGAGCAGGTAACGGTCCTCGAAATATACCCCGCAAAGAATCCCCTTGTTCCAGGCATTCGCCGCCTGGTTGTTGGCGGCCGACCAGGGATCGGTTGCAGCAACGGAGATTCCGCACATTCCTGCCGGCCTGCCCCCGATCACCCTGGGTTCACCCGCCGCAAGGCTTGCTGCCGGTATTAACAGCAGCCCAAACACAAAGCATAATATCACGACTTTCCTCACGTTTTTCATCACGCTCTTCATCACGTTTTTCATCACGCTCTTCATCACGTTTTTCATCACGCCCTTCATCACTCCCTTCCTCACGATCTTCCCTTAATCCCCCTTGTATAAAAAAGTGATATAGTTTCAGACATTAATTGCTGACAATTTTCCCTTATCGGTAAAATTTCAGTAATTTTCAAGCCTGATATGAATTCCTGCAGTCTATGAATATCACCTTCCGGAAAGCCTCAGAAACCGATCTCCCATCGGTAGTCGAGATTCTTAACCACGGCATAAAGACCAGGCATTCTGTGGGATATTTTGTGAGCCAGTCAGAATCTGAACAGAAGGAATGGTTCGAAGAACATGTTCGCAGTGAACGATATCCTATTATAGTTTCGGAGGAGGACGGCAAAGTAACAGGCTGGATCTCGATGAGCCCCTACCGCAAAGGAAGGGAGGCATTCAACCGCACCGGTGAAGTCAGCGCATACATACACGAGGATCACCGGCGGAAGGGACTAGGGCAGAAACTTCTTGACTGCATGCTGGAGTTCGCTTCAGAAGAGGGATTTAAGATCATCTTTGCCATTGTCCTCGATAAAAACGATCCGAGCATCAATCTGCTTGAAAGAAATCATTTTGAGCGCTGGGCTTTCCTTCCCGATGTGGCTGAAATCGACGGTGTGCTGCTAAACCATATTTATTTCGGAAAAAGACTGACCTGAACCTGTTGTAAGCTTATGGGATCCATTAAAATCCTCATCGATACAATACAGGGACTGCCGCTTTCACTCAGGCCCTGGAATAATTCCGACATTCCATCACTTCTGCGTTACGCGAACAATAAAGCTGTTGCAGATAATCTCCGCGATGGCTTCTCTCATCCCTATACCATTGAAGATGCCAGGCGTTTTCTTGAAATGGCTGCCGGGACTGATCCCCATCTTCTTATTCTTGCCATTGACTGCAGGGGAGAGGCCATTGGAAGCGTCGGAGCCACTCTCAAACAGGATGTGTACAGGAAAAACATCGAAATCGGTTACTGGCTTGCCGAACCTTTCTGGGGAAAAGGCATCATGACAGCTGTCATCAAAAGATTTACTTCCCATCTGTGGCTTTCTTATGATGTAAGACGTATCTATGCCGAACCATTCGCCAACAACTCTGCATCACGCAAAGCCCTTGAAAAGGCAGGGTTTAATTGCGAAGCCATCTTCAGTCAGAATGTAATAAAAAACGGGGTTTACCTCGACAGTTGTATTTATTCGGTTTTAAGGGAGGATGCCAGCTATGAATACGGCAAAAAGTAAGCAGGCCGCCCCGGTGGAGGCCACCAGGTATGTGGCTTTCCTGAGGGGTATCAACGTGGGAGGGAAGAAAATCGTGAAAATGGATGATCTCAACAGTATCTTTAATGCTGCGGGATTTACCGGTGTGAAGACCCTGATACAGAGCGGGAATGTGATTTTTTCTTCGACTGCGGAAGACATCCTGGCTTTGAGATGCGAAGTTGAGGAAATGCTGATGAAAGGGCTAGGCTTCAGCGTAATGGTCATCCTCGCCAGGTTCAGCGATATCCTCGCTATGCTCGAACTCAAGCCTTTCGCACGTCTTCCAGGCGATAAAAAATCAAAACGTTATGTAAGCCTGCTCCAGGAGCAATTTCAGCAAAAGCCTCAGCTGCCCCTATTTTCCGAAAACCATGACCTTGAAGTGATCAGGATGGAAGGAAACTGTGTATATTTCCTGACCCATGAAGTCAACGGGCGCTTTGGCGTACCTAATACCTTTATTGAAAGCATAATAGGCCGATCTTCAACCACCCGCAACTGGAATACCATAGAAAAGCTGGGCAGGGAGTAGCCTGAAGTTTAACATAAATCAACAGCAACATGAACACAATTATCCTTGATTTTCTCAATGACCTTAAGGACAATAATAACCGCGAATGGTTCCATGCTAATAAAAAAACCTATGATGCCTCCAAACAGGAGATTGAAACCTTTGTCGACAACCTGGTCCCCATGATCGCTGCATTTGATCCTTCGGTGAAGTTTGCGACAGGAAAGGAGTGCCTGTTCAGGATATTCAGGGATGTGCGTTTTGCCAAGGACAAATCACCCTATAAAACGAATATGGGCGCCTGGATCAGCAAGGGCGGACGGAAAAGCAAAGGACCCGGTTATTACCTTCATATACAGCCAGGTGAATCCATGCTGGCAGGAGGCGTTTATATGCCCGAACCTGATCAGTTGAAGAAGATCAGGCAGGAGATTTATTACAATGCAGCGGAATTCAAGGCAATCCTTGGGCACAAGGATGCAAAGAAATATTTCGATGGTCTTTCGGAATGGGACAAGCAGAAGCTTCCTCCCCGGGACTTCCCTAAGGATTTTCCGGATATAGACATCCTTAAGAACAGGCATTTCACGGTGGCATACATGCTTACCGACAAGCAGGTGGCTGATAAGGATTTTGGAAAACTGGTGGCTAAGGTATTCAGGCTGATGCACCCTCTGAATGTTTTCCTCGAAAGGGCATTGAACGGCTAGCTAATCAAACCTTCCGATGATGGTTTGTTTGCCGGTGACTTTCTGGCCAAGTTTGACTTCAAGTTTGGTCCCGACAGGAAGCAGCAGGTCAACCCTTGATCCGAATTTAATGAAACCCAGTTCTTCGCCCTGGCTTACAGGTTCGCCAACCCTGGGGTAGCATTTGATACGCCTTGCCATGGCTCCTGCGATCTGGCGTATAAGCACCTTCTGTTTCACCACGGTCTCGATCACGGTGGTTGCCCTTTCATTTTCAAGGGAAGCCTTGGGGTTGAAGGCGACCATATGTTTGCCCGGGTGGTAGAAATAATATTTGATCTCCCCGTCGACAGGGAACCAGTTCACATGAACATTGGTTGCCGACATGAAGATAGAAACCTGTATCCTTTCGTCCTTGAAATATTCAGGTTCAATGGTTCTTTCGATGACCACCACCTTGCCGTCGGCAGGGGCGAGTATCAGTTTCACTCCTTTATTTGTATCCCTGCTGGGTGAACGGAAGAAACGCACTATCATCAGGAAAAACCACAAGCCGAGTATATAAAGGAAGTAATGGATGGCCGTTTGCTGCGGGAAAATATGATTCAGCGCGAGGAGCACCGCAACAACAAAAAGAAAAACTATGATTATGGTCTTGTAACCTTCGCGGTGTATTGTCATTCCTGTTCAGATATTTCTTAGTATAAAATACAAAAATACAAAAGGAGCTGAAATAAAAAAGGTATCAAAACGATCGAGTATGCCTCCGTGCCCCGGAAGTATATTTCCTGAATCCTTGATATGAAGGCTTCTTTTGATCAGAGATTCGGCAAGGTCGCCGAAACTCCCGAAGATCACCACCAGCATTGCAAGCGCCAGCCAGTCGGTAAGGATGATGCCCTTGACAAGGCAGCTGAATCCAATAGCTGTAAGGATTGTAACAACTGTCCCGGCAATAGTTCCTTCCCAGGTTTTTTTCGGGGAGATCCTTTCAAAAAATTTATGTTTGCCGAATTGTTTCCCATAAAGATAGGCCCCGGTATCGTAGAACCAGGTTAAAATAAAATAACCCAGCAGGTAGGCGGGAAAACCAAGAAACCGTACCGACCAGGGTGAATTCAGGAAGTTCAGCAATACCAGGGGCAGGGCCACGTATAAAATCCCTGTTGCAGTGATGGCAATATTTTCAAGAGGCCTGGTCTTTTTCCTGTAGATCTCGATGATGAAGGAGAGAAAAAACATCAGCATAGCCGCTGTCACAGGGAGGTAATACCAGAGGAGAGAGTACTGATCATGGCCTGTTGAGAGCACCACGATAGAGAGCAGGTAGAGTAAAGATCCGCATACAGTACCATAAATCCTCTGGGGCTGGATATTTTCGGAAGTGAACAGCCTGTAAAATTCCCAGGTGCCGAGTATTGTGACTACAAGGAAAATCCCTGCAAAGAACCAGCGGTTATACCACATCGAAAACAGCAGTAAAAAAACCATGCTGAACCCGGTGATCGTCCTTGCCAGGAAATTATTCATCGCCCGGCGCCCTTTCCATGATTTGCTTTGCGGTGAGCACATCTTCAAAGGGAACCAGGAGTTCGATTTCCCCGAACGAAATATAGGATGAGTCCTGTTTATTAACGATAACGGCCTGGATTCCTTCTTCATCCAACAACCCCCTCAGGATCTCTGCCTCATATAGCAGATTAGTGGTAAACAACACCTCCCAGTGTGAGCTGTTATCGTCAGGATTGCTGGGCATTCTGGTCGTCAATTAAAAATACGAATAATTCCCTTGGGCCGTGGGCTCCAAGGACCAGGGTTTTCTCTATATCGGCGGTCCTGCTGGGGCCTGTGATCAGCGAGATCATCGAAGGATAATTATGATTGTATTTTTTGCGGATGGCCGAGAGCGCATGCTTCAGGTCGGGGACGAGTTGAGAGGTGTATCCCAGCACCAGGTGAACATCGGGGTAAACATTGATCTTCCTTCCCGGGGCCTGGTGTGAAGAAACCATGATGGATCCGAGCCTGGCAATGAGATATTCGCAGCGGGTTATGCCTATTTTTGATTCAAGGAATTCTTCCTTCCTTGAAACATAAGGGATCCCTGCTCCTTTCAATACTTTCTGCAAAAGGGGGTCGAGGCAGAAAAGCACTGACCAGTCCTTTTCAAGGATGAACTGTTTAAGCATGGTTGTAAATTCATCCTCGCTTTCACAGTAAACGAATTTGCCTGCCACCTTCACCAGTTCCTGGGCAAAATTCACATCCAGCGGTTCGGTGATATCAGTAAAAACAGCTGATTCCTGGTCAATGATAGGGTACGGAGGCTCTGTTTTTTCAATCAGGGCATCTCTTACCTTTTTTAGTATTTTCTCACGGGAGGTGGATTCTTCCATCATCGCTGCTGATTAGGTTTTCTTTTCCTCTTCTGTGGATGGGGGAGCGGGTTTCGCCGGCTCAGGTGAAATCAGTGTGTCACTGGCAGTCGTCTGAACGATCACGTCGCCTGTAAGGGATACCGTGCTGTCCGACTTGGGGTTCTTCGAAGGAAGGAACCTCTCCTCTTCTTTCAGGAACGGACGGGGTCCGAAAATATTTTCAAGGTCTTCCCTGAAAATGACTTCTTTCTCAAGAAGGAGATTGGCCAGGGCCGCAACTTTGTCCTTGTTCCCGGTGATCAGCTCCTTGGCTTTGGCATAAGCCGCATCGATAATTTTTTTGACTTCAAAGTCGATGACTTCGGCGGTATGCTCGCTGTAGGGTTTCTGGAAGGCAAACTCGTTCTGTCCGCTGGAATCATAGAAGCTGATATTGCCGATTGCTTCGTTCAGTCCGAAATAAACAACCATGGCATAGGTCTGCTTTGTAACCTTCTCGAGGTCGTTCAGTGCGCCGGTCGAGATCTTGCCGAAAAATACATCTTCGGAGACCCTGCCTCCCAGTGCAGCAGCCAGTTCGTCGAACATCTGCTCATAAGTGGTGATCTGCCTTTCTTCGGGCAGGTACCATGCTGCGCCAAGGGCTTTGCCGCGAGGCACTATGGTCACCTTAACCAGTGGATGGGCATACTCGAGAAGCCAACTTACAGCGGCATGGCCCGATTCATGGAAAGCAATGACTTTCTTTTCATGCTGGCTGATGATCTTGCTCTTTTTTTCAAGCCCGCCAACGATACGGTCTATCGCATCAAGGAAATCCTGTTTCTCAATAATGTTTTTGTTCTTCCTTGCTGCGATCAGAGCCGATTCATTGCATACATTCGCAATATCAGCCCCCGAGAAACCGGGGGTCTGGCGGGCAAGAAAATCAACGTCGAGGTTGATCTCGAGTTTAAGCGGTTTAAGATGCACCTTGAAGATGGCTTTCCTTTCTTCGAGGTCGGGAAGCTCAATATAGATCTGGCGGTCGAAACGTCCTGCACGCATTAATGCACGGTCAAGGATGTCGGCACGGTTTGTTGCTGCGAGTATGATCACGCCTGCGTTGGTCGCAAATCCATCCATCTCGGTAAGGAGCTGGTTCAATGTGTTTTCACGTTCGTCATTGGCCCCTGTGATGGCATTTCTTCCACGGGCCCTGCCAATGGCGTCGATCTCGTCGATAAAGATGATACAGGGCGATTTTTCCTTGGCCTGTCTGAACAGGTCACGTACCCTGGAAGCTCCCACTCCAACGAACATCTCCACAAAATCAGAACCTGAGATGCTGAAGAACGGCACTTTGGCTTCACCTGCCACGGCTTTGGCCAGCAGGGTCTTTCCCGTTCCCGGAGGGCCAACCAGCAATGCGCCCTTGGGGATCTTCCCCCCGAGATTCGTGTATTTGGTAGGATTCTTCAGAAAGTCTACGATCTCCATGATCTCAACCTTGGCTTCTTCAAGTCCTGCAACATCATTGAAGTTGATGTTGACCATGGTGTCCTTGTCGAAGAGGGTGGCTTTAGACTTGCCGATGTTGAATATCTGGCCGCCGCCGCCGGCTCCGCCTCCCTTGCTCATGAAGCGCATGATAAGGAACCAGGCTCCTACCAGGATGAGGATAGGCAGGATATAACCCAGTATATCCCCGAAAATGTCTTTACGGGTTTCAGTTCCCGGAGGATATGGGAATTGTTTCTTGAACTCGGCGATTTTTGCCTGGGGGATGCTGTCACGCCTCATATGCGAGGCAATGGTATCGCGGGTATCCTTGAGCAAACCGTAAAAAATATCAACACTGTTGATCTCGTACGTGAACTGCGGATTGCCGCTGTTGAAAGTTGAACCAAGTCCCTTCTTGTTGAACTGCTTGTAGGCTGTGTCGCTCTGTATCTTATCCTTTTTAATGTAAATCTCGGCTTTTTCCTTGTTTACAACAACGATCTTTTCAATATCCTGTTTGTTAAGCATTTCTTCAAGCCTGCCGAATTCGATGGGTTTAACAGGATTATTGTAGTTGAAGACCTGCAATGCTATAAATCCGAGAAGAAGAACCCCGTAAATCCAGTAAAAACTGAATTTCGGTTTCTTGCCTTTGCCCGGGTTGAAAGTAGATTTGAAACTATCTTTAGGGTTACTGTTTTTTTCTGCCATTCTGTCGTGTACCTTCTCTGATTTTTATTCTGCCAGTGTCAGCCTTCAATGTTTACAACAAGGGCGTCGGCCCATAACTGTTCCAGATTGAAGAACTTACGTTGTGCATCCTGGAAAATGTGAACCACAACGTCAATATAGTCTATCAAAATCCATTCCGCATTTTCAAAGCCCTCTTTATGCCATGGATTCTGGCCGGTTTGTTTTTTTACCCTCTGAATCACTTCATCGGCCAGTGCCTCTGACTGTGTGCGTGAGTTTCCATGTGCTATTACAAACGCGTCACAAACTGAATGACCTGACCCCTTGAAATTCAGGATAATGGGGTTCTTCGCTTTTTTCTCGAGCAAGGCTTCTGAAATGGCTTCCAGTAGCAACTCCTGGGCTTCTTTGTTTTTCTTTCTTGGCATTTGAAAATTTAATCTCTCCCGGTAAATTCCCCGTAGCTCGCTGTAGAACCTGGGGTCGGGGCTTGCCCCGGGGTTCATACTATTAATAAAGAGACAAAGGTAAACAATTAAAAATTAGGTTTCAAAGCATATGTTTTGTAAAAGTCAGTGATGTATTTCACTGCTTCTTCAGCGGTGTCGACCACGGTGAAAAGCGACATGTCGGTTCCCGAGATCATGTTCTCGCCTAAAACCATTTTTGTTATCCAGTCGGTAAACCCCTGCCAGTATTCTTTCGACAGCAGTACAATGGGGAAGCTGACAAGCTTGTGAGTTTGAATCAGGGTTATGGCTTCAGTAAGCTCATCCAGGGTTCCGAACCCGCCCGGTAAAGCGATGAATCCCATGGAATACCTCATGAACATTGTCTTACGTACATAAAAAAAGTCGAAGTTCAACAGCCTTGTCCTGTCGATAAATGGATTTGGTTTTTGTTCGAACGGCAATTGTATGTTCAGGCCGACTGACTTTCCGCCTGCGAAATGAGCGCCTTTATTAGCAGCTTCCATGATACCCGGCCCCCCCCCCGGTGATAACCCCGAATCCGTTTTTCGTCAGAAGGTATGCGACCTCCTCTGCCAGGCGGTAGTACTTATTGCTTTCGGTCATTCTGGCAGAACCGAAGATAGAAACACAAGGGCCGATCTTGCTTAATTTGTCAAAGCCTTCAACCATCTCCGACATGACTTTGAATATCTCCCAGGTGTCGACCGAGATCGTTTCGCTCCAACTCTTCGGCTGGAAGGATTCCTTTAATTGTTCGATGTCTTTGTTTTCCATAATGTTTAAATAGCGAAGTAGCGAAATGGAGAAGTAGCGAAATCAGCACTTCTCTCACAATGCACTATGTTTACCTTTTTTGTTTTTTACTGATTTTTCAGTATTGATATTCAACTATAAATTGAAAAAGTATCTTGTTTTTATATTTCTTCTAAATTTCGCTACTTCGCCATTTCGCTTCTTCGCTACTTAATTCCTTCCTCAAATGCACCCCCGTGTAACTAATGTCATACCCCGCCACCTCCTCCGGTGTCCCTTCGCAGACAATGGTCCCGCCGCGCTCACCACCTTCGGGACCCATGTCGATAATGTGATCCGCTACCTTGATCACCTCCATATTATGCTCTATCACAAGCACGGTATTTCCTTTAGCCACCAGCTTATTAAGGACACAGAGCAGGACTTTCACATCTTCAAAATGCAGGCCTGTCGTTGGCTCATCAAGGATGTACAGGGTGTTGCCGGTATCGTTTTTGCTCAGTTCTGAAGCCAGTTTAACCCTCTGGGCTTCGCCGCCCGATAGCGTGGTCGACTGCTGGCCAAGGGTGATATAGCCAAGACCCACTTCGTTTAGGGTGTTGATCTTGCTCAGTATCATCGGGATGTTCTCAAAAAAGCCAACAGCCTGTTCTATGGTCATGTTCAGGACATCGTTGATGGACTTCCCCTTGAAACGGACATCCAGAGTCTCGCGGTTATACCGGTGACCCTGGCAGGTTTCGCAAAGCACATACACATCGGGAAGAAAATTCATTTCGATGACCTTCAGTCCTCCTCCTTTACAGGTCTCGCATCTTCCTCCCTTGACATTAAATGAGAACCTGCCGGGCAGGTAACCCCTGATCTTTGACTCGGGCAGGGTGGCATACAGCCTTCGTATCTCATCGAACACCTTGGTATAGGTGGCGGGGTTGGACCTGGGAGTACGGCCGATAGGCGACTGGTCTATCTCGATCACCTTGTCGATGTTCTTTATCCCTTCTATTTTATCGTAAGGCAGGGGTTTGTTTTCAGATTTGTAGAAATGACGGCTCAGTATGGGATACAGGGTTTCGTTGACCAGGCTTGACTTCCCGCTCCCAGAAAGGCCTGTAATGCAGATGAACTTGCCAAGAGGTATGTTCAGGTCGACTTTTTTCAGGTTGTTCCCACTTGCGCCGGATAGTGTAAGGAATTTACCATTCCCTTCCCTGCGGGTATCAGGCACATTGATCTTCTTTTTCCCGCTCAGGTACTGGCCTGTAAGATGCCCGTTGGCCATAATCTCTTCAGGTGTGCCGTGGGCCACTATCCGCCCTCCATGCACGCCGGCACCGGGACCGATATCGATCACGTAATCCGATGCCAGGATGGTTTCTTTATCATGCTCAACAACGATCACCGAGTTGCCGGCATCGCGCAGACTTTGCAAAGCCCTGATAAGCTTAAGGTTATCATGCTGGTGAAGCCCGATACTGGGCTCATCGAGGATATAAAGCACACCAACAAGCTGTGAACCTATCTGGGTTGCCAGGCGTATCCTCTGGCTTTCCCCTCCCGAAAGAGACCTCGCAGGGCGGTTCAGGGTAAGATAACCTATCCCGACATCCAGTAAAAAACGTATCCTGTTCCTGATCTCCCTAACTATTTCAAAGGCAATGACCCTTTTACGTTCGTCAAGGTGGGAGTCTATCCCGTTTATCCATGCTTCCAAACTAAGCATATCCATTCCTGCAAGTTCGGCAATGTTTTTGCCGTCGATTTTGAACTGCAGGGATTCTTTCTTCAGCCTTGATCCCTGGCATTCCGGACAAGGCATTTTATTCATGAAGCTGCTGACCCATTTCATGATGCCGGCAGGCGCAGTCTCGGCAGTCTGGGAGTTGATAAAGCTAACAATCCCTTCGAAATTGAGGGAATAACTGGAAGTGATCCCCAGGTAATCATTTTTTACCCTGATGACTTCATCCGAACCGTAAAGAATGATGTTGACAGCCTGTTCGGGGATGTCGCGGATCGCAGTGTTCAGGTCAAAACCGTATTTTTCTCCTATAGCCTCGATCTGTTTGAATATCCAGGTATTCTTGTGTTCTCCAAGCGGAACTATCCCGCCTTTCCTTATGCTTTTGCTGCTGTCGGGGATGATCTTCTGTATGTCGATCTCCGAAATGGTCCCCAGCCCGTTGCAGCGCTGACAAGCCCCGTAGGGTGAATTGAATGAAAAAGTGTTTGGTTCGGGTTCGTCATACGAAATGCCAGTCGTGGGGCACATCAGCAGGCGGCTCAGATGCCTGCCCTGGTTGTTACTCATGTCAACAACAGTGATAGATTCTTTGCCCTGTTTCATGGCAGTGTTCACAGATCCTGCCAGCCGTTTTGCAGCAGATTGCTGTATCTCGATCTGGTCGATGACGATTTCTATATCATGGATCTTGTACCTGTCGAGCTGCAGGCCATGGGTAATTTCCCGAACTTCACCGTCAATCCTGATATTCAGGAAACCCTGCTTCCGCACCTGCTCAAACAGTTCCCTGTAATGTCCCTTGCGGCCTTTGACCACGGGCGAAAGGACCATGATGTCCTTGCCGGCATATTGGGCGAGGATGAGTTCAACGATCTGTTGCTCGGTGTACCTCACCATCTTTTCTCCGGTGGCATATGAATAGGCATCTGCAGCGCGGGCATATAAAAGGCGCATGAAGTCGTAGATCTCGGTGATGGTCCCTACGGTTGACCTGGGATTCCTGCTGGCCGATTTCTGTTCTATGGAAATTACTGGATTAAGCCCGGTCACACGGTCCACATCCGGCCTTTCAAGGCTGCCTATAAACTGCCTGGCATAAGCCGAGAAAGTTTCCATGTACCTCCTTTGACCTTCAGCATAGATAGTGTCAAAGGCAAGGGAAGATTTGCCGCTTCCGCTCAATCCGGTGAACACAACAAGCTTGTTCCTTGGAATAATCAAGTCGACATTCCTGAGGTTATGAACCCTTGCACCTGATATTTCTAACTGATCGGTCAAACCGGGTAATGCTTAGTGGATCTCGTTAATTTTCAACGTATCGTGAAAGTAGGTCTCGGATGGTGGAATGTACTTTAGAAGGAAGTCGGCATTAAGAGCGCCCTCTTTGGGAAGAACGATCTGGTAAGTCTTTTTAAGCCTGTTGCTTAAGGTATATCTTCTCAGCCAGGGGTTGAAATCACGGAACACCTTTACGCTGACCTTGTTTTTCTGGGCAAAATCGGGTATACTGTGGATAGGGCTGTCAACCTGAATTGTATAGGTGGGGATTACAGGGTAAAAATCACTCGCCATAAGGTAGAATCCGTATTTAACCGGATGGTTGTAGATCTCTTTCAGTGCAACTATCCTGTAGATATAGCGCGAGGTCTCCTCGTTGAGGTAAAGTTCGTAAAAGCTCTTTGTTTGCTGGTCATCCAGTGCGTCACTCAATCCGCTTTGGCCACGGTTGAAGGATGCGGCCACAAGCGTCCAGTTGCCATATTTTTCGAAGGAATCGAGGAAGTACTTGCATGCAGCTTCGGTAGACTTGGCTACGTTATAACGTTCATCCACTTCTTCATTCACCTCCAGCCCGTAATGGATGGCAGTGGGTTTTATGAATTGCCAGAAGCCTTCCGCTTTGGAAGGGGAGACAGCATTGGTGAAATTACTTTCGGCAAGTGCGAGGAACTTGAAATCATCGGGCACCTTATATTTTTTAAGGATTGGCTCTATGAGAGGCAGCCAGCGGTTCGCCCTCTTGAACATCAGTATAGTAGAAGCATGCATGTAGGTGTTGATCAATATCTCCCGGTCAAGACTTTCTTTAACATAAAAGAGTTCCAGTGGCATTTTCTCTCCTGCGAAATCGGCCTTGGAGGGACATTCGGGTGAGAACATGCGGTAAGAACGCTGGGCTACTTCCCTGTAGTCCCTGGCTGGATTTTTCTGATAAAGCACTGCGAATATAAGCAGGGTGGCAACTGCAAGCAGTGCAATGATTAAAAAGGGATATTTCAGGCTTTGTCTCATTTAGAACGGACTTGTAAAGGCTCTGAATTCAGGTGACACCTTGTCTTTACCGGAGATGACAGGGTCATGTATTCCCCAGTTTATGTTCAGGTCCCTGTCGTTCCACAGTATGCTTCCTTCAGATTCTTTGTTGTAAATATTAGTGCATTTGTAAAAGAAGATGGTGTCGTCCTCCAAAGTTACAAAACCGTGGGCAAAGCCTTCAGGGATCCAGTACATCCATTTGTTCTGGCCCGAAAGAACAATCGATTCCCATTTCCCGTATGTAGGGGAATTCTTTCGGATATCCACTGCGACATCGAGGACCGATCCTCTCATTACCCGCACCAGTTTGCCCTGGGCGAAAGGGGGGGCCTGGAAATGCAGTCCTCTCAAAACCCCTTTCTTCGATTTCGATTCATTATCCTGGAGGAACTTCAGGTCCAGCCCGAGATTCAGGAATTTGCCGTAGTTGAACGATTCAAAAAAATATCCGCGTTCATCTTCGAAAACATCAGGCTTGATGATCAGCAGGCCTTTGAGGGGAGTTTTGATTATTTCCATATTCTGTATTTTAGTGACTGGTGACTGGTGATCGAAAACCGTTCACGGTTCGCGGTTCACGGTTCACGGTTCATAAATGTACGCATTCCCCATAAGCCTGGGCAACCGCCTCCATAATAGCTTCACTCATGGTCGGATGGGGGTGCACGGCTTCAATGATCTCACGGCCGGTTGTTTCAAGTTTCCTTGCAGTGACTACTCCTGCGATCATTTCAGTAACATTCTCGCCTATCATATGGGCCCCGAGCCACTCCCCGTATTTCGCATCGAAGATCACCTTGATAAAACCTTCCCGGTCTCCCGATGCTGTTGCTTTTCCTGAAGCCGTGAACGGGAATTTCCCTACCAGTACCTCGTATCCTGCATCCCTGGCTGCCTTTTCAGTCATGCCTACCGAAGCAATTTCAGGATGAGTGTATGTGCATCCCGGAATATTGCCGTAATCGAGGGGTTCAACATGCTTTCCCGCGATCTTTTCAACGCAGATGATACCTTCGTGTGAGGCGACATGGGCAAGGGCAGGTCCTTTGACAATATCACCAATTGCATAGTACCCTGAGACATTGGTACGGTAGAAATCATCCACCAGCACTTTCCCGCGCTCTGTGGTAATGCCTGTTTCTTCAAGGCCTATGCCTTCGATATTTGTTGCAACGCCTACGGCGGATAACACAATGTCGGCTTCAATGATTTCGTCGCCTTTCTTTGTTTTCACTGTCACCTTGCAACCGTCTCCGCTGGTGTCGACTGATTCAACAGAAACGCCCGTCATCACTTTCATTCCTGATTTCTTAAAGGAACGCTCGAGGGCTTTTGACACTTCCTCGTCCTCAACAGGAACGATGTTCGGAAGGACTTCAACAAGGGTCACTTTAGTACCTAAGGAATGATAGAAATAGGCAAATTCCGAGCCTATGGCACCGGAACCGACAACCACCATGCTTTTTGGCTGCAACGGCAGGGTCATGGCCTCGCGGTATCCGATGATCTTTTTACCGTCCTGTTTCAGGCTTGGTAGTTCTTTGGAACGCGCTCCGGTTGCAATAATGATATGATCGGCAGAATATTCGCTGACCATCCCGTCATCCACAGTCAGTTCAATAGTTTTACCTGGTTTTACCTTTGCTGTCCCCTTCAGGTGCTCTATCTTGTTCTTCTTGAAAAGGAACTGTATGCCTTTGCTCATTGAATCGGCAACCTCTCGGCTGCGTTTAATGATTGCAGGGAAATCAGCTTTTGCGCCTTCGGAAGTTATGCCGTATTCGGCGGCATGCTGAAAATAATTAAAAACACTGGCGCTTTTTAATAATGCCTTGGTCGGGATGCACCCCCAGTTAAGGCAGATACCGCCGAGTTCGGCCCTTTCTGCAACAGCAACTTTATAACCCAGCTGGGCGGCACGTATAGCGGCAACGTAACCACCGGGTCCGCTGCCTATGACAATGATATCATACTTCATAAGGATTTTTTTTGCAATCTGCGAAAGTAGA
>CAIJYT010000189.1 GCA_903824935.1 uncultured Bacteroidales bacterium
CTTTATATTGGAATGTTACGAAAATCCTTTATAAATTTGGGCCCCAATATGTAACTTTTTATATATGAAAAGATTGATCATACTATTTGCGGCCTTTGTGCTGCCATTATCAATGTTTGCCTCTGAGGCAGACCTTAAAATCCCTTCCCTGACATCCTCTCAGAACAACCTGCTAATGTTCGGGTTCCTGATTTGTTTGCTGGGAATGCTTTTCGGGTACTACCAGTTCCAGAAAGTCAGGAAACTAGGCGCACACCAGTCAATGCTGGATGTCGCCACGATCATTTTTGAAACCTGCAAGACTTATCTTATTCAGCAGGGCAAGTTCCTGGTGATGCTGTTTGCCATCATTGGTCTTTGCATTGCATTTTATTTTGGTTTTCTGCAGGCCATGCCTTTCGGCGGCGTACTGCTGATCCTCTCCTGGACAGTTATCGGGATCCTCGGATCATACGGTGTTGCATGGTTCGGCATCAGGATGAACACCCTTGCCAACAGCAGGATGGCGTTTGCCTCCCTTGAGCGCAAGCCAATTAAGTTATTAAACATCCCTCTGGATTCAGGGATGAGTATCGGAGTTATGCTCATCTGCGTTGAGCTGATCATGATGCTTATAATCTTATTATTTGTACCCAGGGAATTTGCAGGAGCCAGCTTCATCGGTTTTGCAATCGGTGAATCCCTTGGCGCTTCCGCCCTGCGTATTGCAGGAGGTATCTTCACCAAGATCGCCGATATCGGTTCCGATCTTATGAAGGTGGTTTTCAAGATAAAGGAAGACGATCCCAGGAATCCCGGTGTTATTGCTGACTGTACCGGCGACAATGCAGGCGACAGCGTAGGCCCGACAGCCGATGGTTTTGAGACCTACGGAGTAACAGGAGTTGCCCTTATCAGTTTCATCGTTCTTGCTGTTGTAAAAGGTGGAGATTTCCTCGATCACCAAAGGGAATTACTGACCTGGATATTCGTTATGCGCGTGCTGATGGTCATCACTTCAATCTCCGCATTCTATATCAATAAAGCTCTCAGCCAGGCTCTTTACAGCAAACAGGATGACATTGACTTTGAACGCCCCCTGACCAACCTGGTATGGATCACCTCCATTTTATCGATCGTGGTCACTTTCATCGCCAGCAAGGTCATGATTGGCGACCTGGCAAACAACCTCTGGCTTACACTTTCTATCATCATCAGCTGCGGAACACTCGGAGCTGCCCTCATCCCCGAATTCACCAAGATCTTTACCAGCCCCAAATCGAGGCATGTGAACGAAGTTGTTACAGCTTCACGTGAGGGAGGTGCTTCACTGAACATCCTTTCAGGGCTCGTTGCAGGTAACTTCAGCGCATTCTGGCAGGGTATGGTATTTCTCGTGCTCATGTTCGTTGCATACCTTGCAAGCAAGCACGGCCTGGATGCCTATATGACCTATCCTTCAATTTTTGCCTTTGGTCTTGTTGCCTTCGGATTCCTCGGAATGGGACCTGTCACCATCGCAGTCGACAGTTATGGCCCTGTTACCGACAACGCACAGTCGGTGTACGAACTTTCACTTATCGAAGAGGATAAGGAAAAAGCATCGAGGGAAATCGAAAAAGAATTCGGTTTCAAACCCGATTTTGAAAAAGCCAAGCATTACCTTGAAGCCAATGATGGTGCCGGGAACACATTCAAGGCCACGGCCAAACCCGTACTCATCGGTACTGCAGTCGTCGGCGCCACAACCATGATCTTCTCACTTATCCTTGTGATCCAGAACAAATTCGGAATCAGTCCCGAGCAGATCCTTAACATCCTGAATCCTTATAGCATCCTGGGATTCCTTATGGGCGGAGCAGTAATTTACTGGTTTACAGGGGCTTCCATCCAGGCTGTTACAACAGGCGCATACAGGGCGGTTGAATACATTAAAAAGAACATCCGCCTTGATGAACATGCTGAGAAAAAAGCATCCGTTGAAACATCCAAAGAGGTTGTCAAGATCTGTACCCAGTACGCCCAGACCGGGATGTTCAACATATTCGTCGCCATTTTCTCTTTTGCTCTTGCCATAGCATTCCTTTCGGGTTACCAGGATGAGTTGCTGGCCAAGACAGATCCCCTGAGGTATGCAGCAGCTTCCTTCTTTGTAAGCTATCTTATATCCATTGCTTTCTTCGGTTTATTCCAGGCCATTTTCATGGCTAATGCCGGAGGCGCATGGGACAATGCCAAGAAGGTTGTTGAAGTAGACCTTAAAGAAAAGGGCACACCCCTGCATGATGCTGCTGTTGTTGGCGAT
Organism: uncultured Bacteroidales bacterium; assembly: GCA_903824935.1. Lineage (GTDB taxonomy): Bacteria > Bacteroidota > Bacteroidia > Bacteroidales > FEN-979 > CAIRDP01. The sequence continues at coordinate 2,285 of CAIJYT010000189.1, forward strand.
ACCGTTGGAGATCCCTTCAAGGATACCTCATCTGTTGCTCTCAACCCCATCATCAAGTTCACCACCCTGTTTGGTCTCCTTGCGATGGAAATAGCCATATCGGAACATTTTTACAGCATAGCCCCTTATATCGGAGTTTGCTTCTTCGCTGTTGCCTTATACTTTGTTTACCGCTCTTTTTACAACATGCGTATCAAGAAGATCTGAGCACCGTAAAAACCCTTTATTGAGATACCCCGGATTTAACCACCGGGGTATTTTTTTTGATCATTGCTGCGACCCAGGCCGAAAGCACCTTTGCACCCGCCTGGTTGAGATGGCTCTCATCACCCCAGTATGAGGTTGATTCAAATATTTCCTTAGGAGGGATAAGTATCTTTCCGTATTTAATGTATGTGGATGACTCAAGGGGTTGCCACAGACCCGAAGCATATTCAGGCAGGTAGATGAATACCAGCTGCACATCATGTTCTCTGCAGAGCTCCCCGATTTTCCTGATATA
>CAIJYT010000190.1 GCA_903824935.1 uncultured Bacteroidales bacterium
CTGCTCTTTGCATTTGTCCCATCCTTCGTAGATCCCGGGTTTACGGCCGTTCCAGACCACGTAATATTTTGATTTTGCCATCGTTTCTTTGTCAGGCCAAATTTATGAGTAATTTTGGATTTTAACCCTAAACCGTGAATCGTGATCCGGGTCACGGGTCACGATTCACGATTCACGAAAAGAATGTCATCAATCAAACGCCTTGCTTCACAAACCGCAGTCTATGGGATTCCAACAATCCTGGGGCGGTTCCTGCAGTACCTCCTGGTGATATTGCTTACGAGGATATTCTCAAAGGCAGAGTACGGTACTATCAGTGTGTTTTATTCCTATGCCTCTTTCCTGATGGTGGTTTTGACCTATGGGATGGAAACTGCATTTTTCCGTTTCAGCGAAAAAGAAGAGGACAAGGACAGCGTTTTCAGTACCGGGATGATTTCATTGCTGCTCACTTCCGGTTCTTTCATTTTCCTGGCCAGTTTATTTTCAGGAACAATTGCAGGCTGGATTGATTATCCACTGCAGGCAAAATACGTTATCTGGTTTGCCTGGATCCTCGGTCTCGACGCCCTTGTTGCAATACCATTTGCCCGGCTGCGCTCCCAAAATAAAGCCGCAAGGTTCGCGACTTTGAAAATGATCAACATTTTTACAAATATAGGACTGACCCTGTTCTTCATTGTAGCCTGTCCGTATGCCTGGAAGCATTATCCTTCATCTCAGGGAGTTTTAGGCCTGGTTTACCGGCCCGACTGGGGGATTGAATATGTTTTCATCGCTAACCTTGCAGCAAGTATCATAACCCTTGCTTTAATATTGCCCATGTTGTTGAACATGAAATGGAAGATGCATAAGGAATTGTGGAAACGAATGCTGTTTTATGCTTTTCCCTTACTGTTTGCAGGACTTGCCGGGATGGTGAATGAAACTTTCGACCGGCTCATGCTGAGATATCTCCTTCCGTATTCAAGGGAACTCACCGAGGCACAGGTGGGGATCTACAGCGCCTGTTACAAGATATCCATACTGATCACCTTGTTTGTGCAAGCTTATCGCTTTGCGGCTGAACCCTTCTTTTTTGCCCATGCCAGGGAAAAGGATGCCAGGCATACCTACGCCCGCATCATGGATTATTTCGTCATCGCAATTTCCACGGTATTCCTGGTCACCATGTTGTATCTCGACGATATCTTCATCCGCCTTATAGGAAAAGATTTCAGGGAAGGCAAAGCTGTAATCCCCGTTCTTATGTTTGCCAACATTTTTCTCGGCATCTATTACAATCTTTCCATCTGGTACAAGCTTACAGGGAAAACGATCTGGGGAGCCTGGCTTTCATTGATAGGGGCGGTAATCACACTTGGGTTGAACTTCTGGTGGATCCCGCTCAGCCCCGACCATTTCATCCACGGGTATATTGGTTCGGCCTGGGCTACGTTTATCTGCTACGGGTCTATGATGGTGATCGCTTACCTGCTCGGACAAAAATACTACCCTGTACCTTACAGGATATGGAAAGCAGCAGGTTATACAGGCCTTGCACTTCTTCTGTATCTGATCAGCGCCTATCTCCGCATCCCGCATCCCGTATCCCGCATCCTCTTTCACACCGGGTTGCTTCTTGTTTTCCTGCTCACTGCATTCTTCATCGAGAAGCCCCGCCTCGCAAAGGCCCCCGATTGAGATTTTTATTACCTTTGCACATCAAAATTCCTTATGAAAATCAGGATAGTCAACAAATCCCGCCATCCTTTGCCTGCCTATGAAACACCGGCTTCGGCAGGGATGGACCTGAGAGCATTTATCCCCGGCGAAATCGTTCTGAAGCCCCTTGAAAGAGCGCTGGTCCCTACCGGATTGTTCATCGAACTTCCTGTTGGATTTGAAGCCCAGGTAAGACCCCGCAGCGGGCTTGCGATAAAGAAAGGGGTTACCGTGCTGAATACCCCGGGAACCATTGATGCCGATTACAGAGGAGAGATCAAGGTGATCCTTGTCAATTTATCGAATGAAGATTTCGTGGTGAACGACGGCGAAAGGATAGCACAGATGATCATTGCCAGCCATGAACAGGCCGAATGGATACAGGTTGACGAGCTCGAACAAACCAGCCGGGGGGCAGGAGGATTTGGGTCGACGGGGCATAAATAAATAGCGAAGTAGCGAAGTAGCGAAAAAAAATTTAATTGATGAAGGTTAAGACCATAATAATACTTTCTGGGTTTTTGTTACTGTGGATAGCGGGAATGGGTGCGCCTTCGGTGTACGGTTTCAAGGTTGCGGATACAGATTCGGCTAAAGCTAAGCATGGGAAGAAGCATGCGGGAGATGACAAGCCGCTGGTTGATGTTGAAAACACGGGGATGCTGCTGGATGCCAAAAAGGAAGCCCTGACAGGGTATCCCGACAAGGCAATACAGATGTTCACCTATTATGTGCAGCATTACCCCAACGATCCTGCAGGTTTGTTTGAACTGGCAAGACTCCAGGCATCACGCGGGAAATACGACGAAGCTTATGAGCTCACCCAGGATGCCATCCGCCTTGATCCTGACAATAAATATTACCAGCTGTTTCTCGCCGAAGTATGCCAGCTGAATAAAATGGAGAAGGAAGCGGTAGTCATTTATGAAAACCTGATAAAGAAATACCCTGGTGAACTTGATTATTATTTTCAGCTCGGGGCCCTTTACCTGTTGGTAGGAGAGGAGAAGAAGGCTGCGCAGGTGTACGATCAGATCGAAGCTAAAGCAGGTGTTGCCGAGGAGATCTCCATACAGAAAGAAAAGATTTACCTGCATCTGGGCGATATTCAGAAAGCCGAAAAACAACTGCAGAACCTGGTCACAGCTTTCCCTGATGATTCGCGTTACCTTTCGATGCTGGCCGAATTTTACATGAGCAACAACCAGGCCTCCAAAGCTCTTGAACTCTACAAAAAGGTGGCTGAAAAAGATCCGGGCAACCCGTATATCCATATGTCGCTGGCCGATTATTACCGGAAAACCGGGAACAAGGAGAAAGCCTACGAGGAGCTTAAACTGGGCTTTGCCAATCCAAACCTGGATGTGGATACCAAGGTGAGCATACTGCTTTCATTCTATACCATTAACCAGATCTACGACCAGCTTAAGGAGCAGGCTTTTGAGCTTTCCAGGATCATGATCAAAACTCATCCCGACAACCCCAAGGCCTGGTCGATCTACGCCGACCTGTTGTCGCAGGATAAAAAATATGCCGAGGCCGGCGAGGCATTTTTAAAAGTGATAACCCTCGATTCAAGTAAATACGTGGTATGGGAAGAGCTTCTGCGAATGGAACTCCAGCTCAGCGAATTCCAGAAGGTGTATGATAACAGCAGCAAGGCCATGGAACTTTTTCCTGAACAAAGCGTGCTTTACCTTTTCCACGGACTCTCGGCCACTCAGCTTAAGAAATATGAAGAAGCCGTAAAGGTACTCGAATCAGGAGTGAAACTGGTTGTGAACAACGATGACCTGTTAGCCCAGTATTACATGTATATCGGTGATGCTTATCATTCGCTGAAAAACATTGACGAATCGGATATCGCATATGAGAAATCTCTGAAAGCAAGGGACAACAACCCCTATGTGCTGAACAATTACGCGTACTACCTTTCGCTACGCGACAAGGACCTCGAGAAGGCGGAAAAAATGGCTAAAAAGGCTAACCAGCTTGATACTGCAAATTCTTCCTTCGAGGATACTTACGGCTGGGTGCTGTATAAACTCGGAAAGGTTTCCGAAGCCAGGGTTTGGATAGAAAAAGCATTGGCAGATAAGGAAAATGTGAGCAGCGAGGTCATGGAACATTACGGGGATGTGCTTTACAAGCAGGGGGAACACGAAAAAGCCCTGCAATACTGGATAAAGGCGAAAGCCAAAGGCGAGGGATCCGAATTATTGAACAAGAAAATCAATGAAAGGAAATTAATTGAATAGAATACTAAAATACCCGGGGCAGGTAAAGTTATTCATGGCAGGCCTGAGCATCCTGGCCGTGTTGTTTTCGGTATCCTGCAGCCCTGCAAGGAAAGCGATCAAAGCGCCAATCAAGGAAGAGGGCGCCGACTACCTGTTCAAAAAGCTTAAAGAACACGAACTGAGATACACCTGGTTCAGCGGGAAGTTTTCGGCGAGCTACAAAAACCAGAAAAAAAGCAATTCATTCAACGGGCAGATCAGGATAAAAAAGGACAGCGTGATCTGGCTGTCGCTCACGCCCGGGCTTGGCATCGAGGCTATACGTCTCATCATCACCCAGGATTCGGTTAAAATGATCAACAAGATCAATAATACTTACTACATAGGCGATTATGGGGCCGTGAACCGCTTCCTGAATACCAATATTGATTTTGATTTGCTGCAGGCATACCTTCTCGGGAACGACCTGACTTTTTATGAAGACGGTAAATTCAGGGCCACCATAGATAAGGGCTCCTACAAGCTTTCTACTGCCGAAAGGTTGAAGCTGAAAAAATATGTCAGGAACAATGAGGAAAAAGTGAGGGGTTTCATACAGAACATCTGGCTGGATTCGGAGACGTTCAAGATCGTGGAAGCCGATGTAAAGGAAATTTCCAACGACAAGATCAAGCTTGAAGCCAGTTACGGAGATTTTGAGAATATCGAAGGACAGCTTTTCCCAAAGGCGCTGGATGTGACGATCTGGGCGACAAATACCATAAAAGTCAAAGCTGCTTTTTCGAAGATAAGCGTGGATGTCCCCCTTCAGTTCCCTTTCAGGATACCGTCGGGTTATGTGCAGGTAAAATAGACTTTTCATATTGCGGATGAGGACCAGGAACTTTTACGGAATTTCAGCGTTCATCGGCTTGCAACTGATCCTTGTACTTGTTATCTCCCTGGCTGCTTTCGGGCAGAGTGAAAAAGAAAAGCTGCAGAAGACCAAAAGACAGCTCGAAGATGAGATCAGGTACACCAATGACCTTCTTGAAAAGACCAAGCAGTCGAAACAGGTGTCGGTTGAAAAACTAAAGCTCCTGAACCAGAGGATACGGACCCGCGAAGCCTTGATTGCCACCATTAACAAGGAGCTTTCCCAGATCGACATGAACATACAGGTTGAGAATGTTGAGCTCGACCGTATGTCGAAACAGCTGAAAGCCCTTAAAGATGATTATGCAAGAATGGTATATAATGCATACCGCACCATGAACGGGCGAAATAAGCTGATGTTCATTTTTTCGGCGAAAGATTTCAACCAGGCGTGGCAGCGAATCAGGTATTACCAGCAGTACTCTGCATACCGGCGCAGGCAGGCCGAAAGGATAGAGAACACGACAGAAGTCATCCACAGTCAAAGGAAGGACATGGAAGACAAAAAGCAGGAAAAGCTTGCACTTTTTGAGACCCAGCAGAAGGAAAAAGTGAAGCTTGATCTTGAGAAACAGGAAAAGGCAAAAACGGTGAGGGAGCTGTCGAGTAAGGAAAAGCAGCTTATGGCTACCCTGAGAACGAAGCAACAGGCCGCAGAGAGGCTGCAGTACGAGATCGAAAAGCTGATCTCCAACGAGATCAGGGCATCAGAAGAAAGAATGCGAAAAACCGGGGTAAGTGAGAAAAAATCCACGGGCCACATTGTCTCCGGCCCTGCAACTTACGAGATGACGCCCCGGGAGAAGGAACTTTCAAGTTCTTTTGCGCTGAACCGGGGGAGGCTGCCCTGGCCCTGCGACAAGGGGTTTATCTCGGGAACTTTCGGGGAGCATCCTCATCCTGTTCTCGAGAGGGTAAAAGTGAAGAATAACGGGGTTGACATCACCACCGAGCCGAATTCACAGGTAAAAGCCGTATTCAACGGGAGAGTGAGCAAGGTGATGTCGTTCCCAAACCTGAACAATGTAGTCATTGTAAGGCATGGAGAATATCTCACGGTGTATTCAAACCTCGATGTGGTGAGTGTAAAGGAAGGCCAGGAAGTGACCACTCGCCAGGCCATCGGGAAAATTCATTACAACACCGACGAACAAAAGACCGAACTGCATTTTGAGATCTGGAAGGGTAAACTGATCCAGAACCCTGAATCCTGGCTTGCGGGCCGATAAACGATAGGAATCATGCATCATATAGGTGAATTTGCCGCACTGCTTACCGCTTTCTTCTGGACTGTGACAGCGATCACTTTTGAAGCTGCCAGCCGCAAGATAGGGTCTATGGTTGTGAATATCCTAAGGCTGATCATCGGTTTTATTTTTTTATCCGTTTTTTGTTTTTTGTACCGCGGATTTCTTTTTCCCGTCGGGGCCACCTGGCACAACTGGCTCTGGCTTTCACTGTCGGGACTCATTGGGTTTACCTTCGGAGACCTTTGTCTTTTCCAGTCGTTCGTGCTGATCGGTGCGAGAGTGTCGATGCTGATCATGGCTCTTGCACCTCCTATGACCGCCTTTTTCGCTTGGATGGTGCTTGGTGAAAAACTCAGCCTCCTCAGCTGGATCGGGATGGCTGTGACAATGAACGGCATTGCCCTGGTTGTACTTCGCAAAACAGGCAGCGGGGAAAAGAGCAATATGTTCGATATTTTCAAATTTTCTTACCCTTTATGGGGCCTGATGCTTGCTTTCGGAGGGGCGCTCGGGCAGGCTGCCGGTCTGGTCCTGAGTAAAGTGGGAATGCAGGGATATGATACTTTTGCCTCGACCCAGATCAGGGTGATGGCCGGCACAGCCGGGTTTGCAGTGATCTACTCTTTCATGGGCAAATGGAAGGACGTGCTCAGGGGCGCCAAAAAGCTTAAACCAATGATGCTGTTATCAGTGGGAGCTTTTTTCGGCCCTTTTCTGGGTGTTTCATTTTCACTCCTCGCCATCAGGTACGCCGATACAGGCATAGCATCGACCATCATGGCTATTGTGCCGGTATTGATCATTGGCCCTTCGATGATACTGTATAAAGAGAAGATCACCTTAAAAGAAGTCATTGGAGCTTTACTTGCAGTTGGAGGAGTTGCAATTTTCTTTTTATAATTGCAATGGAAATGGGAACAACAAAAATCAACGGCAATCAAACCCATAACCCGGGATTCAGATTTTATCTGGGGGCTTCAATAATCTTTTTGTCTTTTTTCATGGTCCCTACCGGGCTGCTGGTAACCCGCCAGATGCATCCGCATGTCGTCAAAGCCCTTGTGCTGGGATTTTTCTGGGTCAACGGCCCGCTCTGGAAAATCATCGGTATAGCTGTAATGGGTAAGGTGTCGTATTATTATATCATCGAGCACCTGAGGATACATTATAATAAAATAATCAAACCCAAGCCGGTTGGAAGAACAAGGTATAATATCGGACTGTTGATGTTTACCCTGCCTTTTATACCATCTTACGTAATGGCTTATGCCCCGCATCTGCTCCCCGAGATTGCTTCATGGAGGACATACTTCAACATTTTCTTTGACCTGGTTTTCCTCTCCAGCCTGTTTGTGCTGGGCGGAGATTTCTGGGATAAACTCAGGGCATTGTTCAACTATTCGGC
>CAIJYT010000191.1 GCA_903824935.1 uncultured Bacteroidales bacterium
GCTGCTGTTAAAGCCCCTGCAAAGAAAAAGCAGGCCGTTAAGAAGCAATCCGCATCCAAGGCAAAATCGGCCCGGAAGCCAAAACCGGCTTCAAAGCTTAAAGCCCTGGCAGTTGTAATTGAAACCCCACCTGCGGCTCCGGCACAAGATAAACCGGCAGAAGCATAGACTGCAAAAATAAAGGCCGGCAATCGCCGGCCTTTATTATATGCATGAAATTCTGTACTTTCTATTTCCTAATTCAAATAATTGTTGTAATTTTGCGCCCTGATTTGAAAATAACGTCAATTAATTAACAGATTAATCCATGGCCAATCACAGAAGTTCGGAAAAACGCATCAGGAATACGAAGACAAAAAGGACAGCGAACCGTTACCAGGCAAAAACCGTACGTAATGCTGTAAAGACGTTGCGTTCAACCGAAGAAAAAGAAACTATTCAGAAAGATTTGCCAAAAGTTATCTCACAGATAGATAAGCTTGCAAAAAAGGCTGTGATCCACAAGAATAAAGCTGCCAATCTGAAGAGCAAGCTGATGAAGAAGGCTAACAAAGCCAAGACGGCCTGACAGTTTCCTCTCTAAGCCCTGTCTTTTTTCCACGTCCAGCGAAATCCCCTGAACGATAACCTCTGAATATAGGTTTTAAGATGTCTTTCCTTTTTTCTGGGATAGATATCGTCGATCTTTATCATTATCCCTGTTTCCTCCACATCCCCGAAACCCGGGTTTGTTGAAGTGCCGAAGGTGCGCATGGTTGCGCTCAGGTTCATATATGCATTGACAAGGGGCGGAACAAACTCTCCAAGATGCCGTACCTGGTGAACCAGGATTTTGTAGTTCTCCTCGAAAGAGGGAGCGTTGAACGTGTTTATAAGGATTTCTTCGGCTGTCTCGTATTGCACAACAAATCTGGGGGTCATCAAATGCTCGTTGTCAGGAAAGAACTTCCTCAGGAAATACAACACCAGGTCGCGGGCTGTCTTGTTATAATCGGGATACATGGTCATTTTACCGAAAAAATATCTCACATCGGGATTTTCGATGATCATAGCGCCCAGTCCGTCCCATAAATTATCAAGTGAGAACATGCCTTTGCGGAGGTTTACCGTAGGCTGGTATTCAGGCTGTACAAAAGACCTTCCAAGCTCAATGGAATACGGGAGGTAATCGCGGATAAATTTATGGGAGAAATCAAACAATTCAGCGGTGGCTGAACTTAAACAACCATTCGACTGGCAGGGAATATCTTTTCCATGTATAAACCTGTATCCGCCAATGATTGCGTGATCGTTGGGGTCCCATACTATCAGCTGGTGAAAGGGTTCTTCCATGACATCATATTCATCAATGTCAATAGCTTTCCCTGTTCCACCCCCTGCATCCCTGAACGTGATCTCCCTAAGCCGGCCCAGTTCTTTCATAAGGTTCGGGGAGTCATGGGCGGTAAAAATAAATATCTTGTTCTGCCCGTTATTGGTGTTGCGTACAAACTTTGAGTCGGTCAATTCGGCCTCAATCAAATGCCTGTCGACCGGGGGAATAATAGTTTCCATGATAGCTGAATTGGACTCTTTTACAAAAGTAATAAAAGCATTGAAACCGTATCAGGTAATCCGGTTTTATATAATCTATTTCCTATTTTTGCAGCATGGCCGTTGAGATTGTCGATATACCGGAAAAACTTATCAATGTTGAAGGGCTTTTCGAAGCAAAGAACCCGGCGCTTCTGAAGATCATCCCGAAATGGATACTGAATTACCTCAAAAGGATCATACACCAGGATGAAGTGAACGGGTATATCTACAACCACAGGGATAAAAAGGGCCTGCCTTTTGTTGAAGCCATACTTGAAGAATTCGGCGCGAAGGTCTGCACGGTGATACCTGGAATTAGCCCGGAATCTACCGAAGCAAAACTCAGGGAAATGATATATGGCCATCGGCTCATTATAGCCTCCAACCATCCCCTGGGTGGGCTCGACGGCCTGGCCCTGATGAACCAGATTGGGAAAGCAAGGCCCGATATCGTGTTCCCGGTAAACGATCTACTGCTTAATGTCCCTGGCCTGAAGCCCCTGTTTATCCCTATCGACAAGCATGGGAAAAATACAGGAAAGATAAGGATCATCGATGAGACTTTTGCCGGGAGCAAGGTCATGCTCTATTTCCCTGCAGGCCTGGTATCCCGCAAATTCAAAGGAGGGGTTATAACTGACCTGGAATGGAAACCCACTTTTATTAAAAAAGCCAGGAGGTATGAGAGGGATATCCTTCCTGTTTATATTTCGGGGAAAAATTCAAACTGGTTTTACAACCTTGCAAGATGGAGGAAACGACTTGGGATTACAGCCAACATAGAAATGTTGTACCTTGCCGATGAAATGATGAAGCAGAAGGGTCAGACAATCAATATTGTGATCGGTGGGGTGATCCCCTGGCAATCCTTCGACAAATCAAGGAACGACCTGCAATGGGCCGAATTCGTGAAACAGAAAGTTTACAGCTTGCAAAAATAAGCGCGCATGAATGAACCTGCTCCCACATCCGCCAACATGAAATTAAAATATATTTCAAGCACGGTCCATCCAAAGCACGGACCCCAGGACGGCTTGCCTGAATTTGCATTTATCGGCCGTTCCAATGTGGGAAAATCTTCCCTGATCAATATGCTGGCGGGAAGGAGAAGCCTTGCAAAGATCTCTTCAAACCCTGGAAAGACAAGGACCATCAACCATTACCTTGAGGAGGAAATGAAGTTTTACCTGGTCGACCTGCCTGGCTACGGTTATGCTAAGCTCTCGAAGGGCGAGAAAGCAAAGCTGGAGCAGATCATTGGTGATTACATCCTGAATAGCCAGTCGCTCAGGTGCACTTTCGTACTTATTGATTCAAGGCATGAACCTCTCAGGCAGGATGCCGACTTCATGCAATGGCTGATCAGGAACGGCCAGCCTTTCATTGTGTTGTTCACAAAGACCGACAAACTCTCCAGTAATGCGAGGAAGCAGATAAAGGCAAATTACGCCAAAGGGATTATGAAGATGATCCCGGGCTTTGAGCCCGAAGTGATCGTTACTTCCTCGGAGACGCGTCAGGGGAAAGATGAAATAATAGAACAGATCAGGGAAATGATGATTACTTAAGTTCTACCAGCAGCTGGTTTTTCGAAACCCTTTCGCCCTGCTTTACATAGATCTTCTTCACCACCATATTCGCAGGTGCTAAAAGATGGTTATTCATCTTCATGGCCTGAAGGTCGAGCAGCACATCGCCCGCTTTGACCTTATGGTTTTCCTTCACGTAAATATTGACGATGGTCCCGGGGATGAAGGCCGTGATCTTTTTCGGATCATCAACAGCATATGGCTTGCGGCCTAAGAAAGTGCGGTTTGATAAAGTCTTATAGGCAATGTGCTCCATCTGAAACGAGATGAATTCAGGTTCGGGCTTCTCCTGCGGTTTTTCGTTGTCTTCCATAAGAGGAAAGTTTATTTTTAGGGACGATCAGAACGGAGGAACCCCGTGTTTCTTTTTCGGGGCGATCTCAGTTTTATTCTGGGCCAGTGCCAGTGAATGAACGAGGAAGTTCCTTGTTTCCGATGGTTCTATTACTGCATCCACATAACCATAGGCTGCTGCCACATATGGGTTGGCAAATTTCTGCCGGTATTCCTCGATAAGACGCTTACGTGTTTCATCAGGATTATCAGAAGCTTTTATTTCGGTGCGGAAGATGATGTTGGCTGCTCCTTCGGGGCCCATTACTGCAATTTCGGCAGTAGGCCAGGCAAATACAAAATCTGCACGTAGATGATGGGAGCACATTGCGATATAACCTCCTCCGTAGGCTTTACGAAGGATAACTGTAAGTTTGGGCACTGTGGCTTCGCTGTAAGCGTAGAGCATCTTGGCCCCATGGCGGATTACCCCTGCATGCTCCTGGTCAATACCCGGAAGGTAACCCGGAAGGTCGACCAGTGTGACCAGGGGAATATTAAAAGCATCGCAGTAACGGATGAACCTTGCTGCCTTATCGCTGGAATCCACATCAAGCACGCCTGCAAGCACCATCGGCTGGTTTGCGACAAAACCTATGGTCTGTCCGTCTATCCTGGCGAAGCCCACAACGATGTTTGCAGCCCAGTGCTGGTGTATCTCGAAGAAATCAGAATCGTCGACCAGGGCCTTGATTACATCTCTTACGTCATAAGGAGTCATCGGGTTGGTCGGGAAAATGCTTTCAATTTTATAATGCCTTGATTTGGGGGCTTTCTTGGGAAAGATCTCAGCCTTTTTATCGTTGTTCCAGGGAATGAAGCTGACCAGTCTCTTGATCTGTTCGAAACATTCCTCTTCGCTTTCGGCAAAAAAATGGGCATTACCGGTGATCTCCGCGTGAACCTTGGCACCGCCAAGATCTTCCATCGAAATCTCCTCACCTAAAACGGTCTTTATGACCTCGGGACCGGTGATGAACATTTTTGATATCTTGTCGACCACGAAAACAAAGTCGGTGAGCGCCGGGGAATAAACCGCTCCACCGGCACAGGGGCCGAGGATTACACTGATCTGTGGGATCACTCCAGAAGCCTGAGTATTCCTGTAGAAGATCTCTCCATAGCCCGCCAGGGAGTTCACGCCTTCCTGGATGCGGGCTCCACCTGAATCGTTGATCCCGATCAGTGGTACTTTCATCTTCATTGCATGATCCATGATCTTGGTGATCTTCTTGGCATGCATATAACCTAATGACCCGCCCGCAACAGTGAAGTCCTGGGCGAAAATGCATACAGGCCATGCATTGATGGATCCTGTACCCGTGATCACCCCGTCGCCGGGAAGGTACTTCTTGTCCATATCGAAATCCTGCCCGGCATGTTTGACAAAGAGATCGTATTCCTGAAATGAGTTTGGATCAAGCAGTGCCAGAATTCGCTCACGGGCTGTCATTTTACCGGATGCCTTTTGCTTTTCAAGGGCTTGTTCACCGCCTCCCTGAAATGCTTCATTCATCCTTCTTTTGAGTTCATTGGTCTTGGCTCTTAAACTCATGATTTTGCTTTTTGGCGCTGAGGGGCAAAAGTACGATTATGAAGATGAATAAAGAATGATTAAAACATGGCAGCTTGTCAGTTTGTCACTTTTATACCGGAACCGGACAAATTTTAGTTTATTGAATTATGCTATAAAAAACCGGTTTTCAGTGAATTAACCATGTCTGTTAGGTAAATGTGGCGGTATTTTCAGTTGTGAAAAGAAAAACGTTAAAAATTGTTAAATGACACCGGGCGATAAATTACTAGAAAATCTATTTAAATACAACGACTGTAATTCCGCTGCCACCCCTTTCGAGAAGCTCGTCCTTACTGCTTTTGACCTCTTTTACCGAGCGCAGATAATCCCTTGTTACCTGCCTCAGTATTCCGTTCCCCTTTCCGTGAAGTATCCTCACTTCGGGGATAGAAAGCATGACCGCATCATCGATATAAAGCTGCAGCATGGAGATGCATTCTTCAACCCTTTTTCCCCTCAGGTCAAGAGTAACCTGGAAGTCCTGGAGCTTACGGTGCATATCGTCGAGATATGACTGGTACTGTCTGTTTTTCGGGCTTAGCGGGACGAACATTTCAGGGTCCGCAGGAACTTCTGATGGCGTTTTTTTCACTACCGAAGGTTTGAAACCGGACTCCTCCGCTTTTTCATTCCTTTCGAGGGAGATCGGACTCAATTCCTCTTCGAGTTTCTTCTTTAGTTCCTTAAGCCCCGACCTTGCCGATTTTGTCTTCTCTTTTTCGGCTTCGGCTTCCTTGATTTCCTTAATGGTTTTTTCTATCGCTTTGTTGGCATCGGTAACCATCTTCAGAGCTTCCAGCCGGGCATTTTGAATGATCTCCTTTTTGGATTTTTCAAGTTCGCCTGTGAGCTTTTCATATTTTATGATGAGTTCTCCCAGGAAGTCATCGGCAACGCTGACCTCTGATGATTTACGGCTTATTTCCTCTTTTTCCGTCTCAAGGTCTTGGATCTGCTTTTCAAAATTCAGCTGGCTGTGACCGGTAATATTTCTTGCTTTCTCCAGTACGTTCCCCGGAAAACCGATCTGGGAAGCTATTTCAAAGGCGAAGGAGTTGCCGGGCTTTCCTTTTTTCAGGCGGTAAAGCGGTTTCAGCTTCTTTGAATCATATAACATAGCACCGTTTACTATTCCCCTGACTTTCCCTGCCAGGAGTTTAAGATTGGAATAATGCGTTGTTATAATCCCGTATGTTCCCTTGTCGGACAAGGCTTCCAGGCAGGCTTCCGCCATGGCGCCTCCCTGTGAGGGATCTGTTCCTGAACCGAATTCATCTATAAGGAGAAGGCAGCTGCCATCCGCATTCTCAAGAAAAAATTTAAGGTTGAGAAGCTTTGAAGTATAAGTGCTAAGGTCGTTGTCTATGGACTGCTCATCACCTATATCA
>CAIJYT010000192.1 GCA_903824935.1 uncultured Bacteroidales bacterium
CACCACGGGCTCAAGCGGCAAACTAAACTTCATCCAGGAGAACGGCAGGACTGTTGAGATTTCCCTTGGGCGGTTCTCAAGCCAGCACTGGTTCTTCAATGAAAATGTGATAGGAAGCATTGTCCCTGAATATATTTTTGTTGACAAGAACAAGATTTATTATTTCAACCGCTCAAACAAACTGATATACTCCTACGTATTCAGGAGGGAGATAACCCGGGCCCCCTTTGTCCTTCATGACCGCCTTAACAATATAGCCATGATAGGCGTTACCATCCCCGAAACGGGTGAGCTTTTCCTGTTCGACTCAAAAGGCTATTACCCTATGGAACCAGGCATTGACGGCACCACACCGTTTGACATCGGGCACCTGGATGATGACAATTCACTGAACCTGTTTGTTGGCTCAGGCTCTTACCTCAAAAACTACCACATACCTGCAAGGTAAGGTGGTACAGAAAGATCATCAAAGCGAAAATTATCTCAGAAGAAGTATCTGGCCGGGAAATGGTTGCATCCCTTCACTCATCCCGCTGCGCTTCAGCAGTAATTTCATTTTAATTCCGTATCTCTGTGATATCTCATAAAGGGTTTCCCCTGCCTTTACAGCATGTGAAGCAATGGCGGCTTTCCGCTTCTTCTGCTGCATGTAAACCACCTGCCCTGGTTCAAGCGAACCTGCGTATTTCAGGTCATTGTATTTCATAAGCTTTTTCGCAGAAACACCCAGCAGCTCCGATAATTTGGCGAGGTTGTCGCTGCCACGCACGACTATGCATTTCAGGCCGTTGTTCCTATAAATTTTTCGCCCGTCACCGGCGTAACCTGAACCCTGAAATGCAGAGATCCAGGCATAACGGGAATAGTCGACGCCGGCGCCTGTGCCATCTGAAGCTACATAGCCCTGCTTGTCATAAAGATATAGCTGGTACTGCTCTATGGTGCGGATCAGCATCGCCGGATATTGCTTGTTTGTTGCATATCCCGCTGTCGCAAGACCCTCAGCCCAACCGCGGTAATCAGTAATGTCAAGTTTGAACAGCACCTTATAACGCTCTCTCTGCGTCAGAAAATACGAATGGTCATGAAAGGATTCCTCGGCATGGCTGTACTTACGAAAACACTCATGGGCATGCTCATCGTTCTGATGGTAGGTAGGCCCTGCCCAATCACTATGGCATTTAATCCCGAAATGATTATTGGCTTCTTTTGCCAGCGGGCTCTGCCCTGCACCGGATTCAATGATCCCCTGGGCAAGAGTGATGCTTGCCGGGATACGGAACTGGTTCATTTCTTCAACCGCAATGGGGCTGTATGTCCGGATATACAGGCCGACCTGAAGGTCATAGGTGGAATTCTGGGCAGTGACGGAATGTGGCAAAAAAATAAAACACGGGAAAAGAAGGAAAATAGCGAAGTAGCGAGGTAGCGAAGTAGCGAAAAATGAAGTAGCGAAGTAGCGAAGTAGCGAAGTAGCGAAATAGGAAAAAACTGACACCTGGGACACTATTTTTTTCCTCATGACTTTACAAGTTCCCTGAAGCGTTTGCCCCTTTCTTCGAAATTCGCGAACTCATCATAACTGGCAGCAGCAGGAGACAGCAGGCAGGCGTAACCTGGCCTGGTTTCACGGAATACAATCTCCTTCAGAAAATCGAAGCGGTTTATATAAAATAATTTCTGCGGATGAGTACCGGTTGACTGCAGGCATTCACCTATACGCTTGCCGGCGGCGCCTAACAGTACAAGGTTCCTTACCTGAGATGCGGCAAGGAAATCAGCAAGCTGACTGTAATCTATACCCCTGTCGAAACCTCCCAGGATCACCGTATCCACGTTCGGAAGCGACTTTATCGCTTCAATCGTTGCCTCGGGAATGGTAGCAATGCTGTCGTTATAAAAATGGATCAGCCTGTGCTCCCCAACATATTCCAGCCGGTGTTCGAGGCCTTTGAATGTAAGTATGCCTTCCCTGATGGTTTCATCGGAGATGTCGTTGAGTACGCAGGCCCCGATGGCCGCCATGATATTCTTCAGATTGTGCTCACCCTTAAGGTATCGCTTCTGCTCCAGCTTCCATACAGCCCTTTCGTTACGCCCGTCGCTGAAAAAGATGGAATTCTCCCTGATGAAAATACCCGGCCTTTGCTGCATACTAAGTGAGAACGGGAACAGGCGGGCACTGTTTCGAGGCGCTGAAAAATGGCCCTGGATCAGGTTATCGGAGGAATGGTAAATAAGAAAATCATCTTCGTCCTGGTAATTGGCGATATTAAGTTTTGCGAGCTGGTATGCCTGGTAAGAGGGGTAGGCATCGAGATGTTCCTGGAAAAGGTTGAGCAGTACCGCTGTATGCGGTGATGCCGCTGTATATTCCAGCTGGTGCGATGAAAGTTCAAATACAACAAGCGTATCCTTCTTTATCCTGTCGGTAAAATGAAAAGCCGGGGATCCTATATTCCCCACCAGGCAGGAATCCCTTCCCGAAAGGCCGATAATATGATGGATGAGGCTTGAGGTAGTGCTTTTGCCTTTGGTCCCCGTAATACCTATGACCTGTTTCCCGTATTTTTCAAGGAACAGCGAGGTCTGGGAAAGTATCTTCGAATGCTCCACCCCGGGGCTCAGATGGTTGATCCTCACTCCGGGGCTTTTCATGATCTTGTCACAATGATTTACAACATCAAGGTAATTGTCGCCTGTATAAAATTCGATAAGGCTGTCATCTTTCAGCAAAGGGTGCAGTTGAACCTCTTCATGCAGGTCTGCTATAAGTAAACGCTTTTCAGGAAATGCCTGCCTTATCAGGGAATACGAAGACTGACCTTCCCTCCCGAAACCCAGGATCGCAATCTTAAAGGCCCCCAGTTTCTGTTTCAGGAAATCAATCATACAATGCAGCTTTTAATATCTTACTGAAAGCATACGGCAGATTGCCGGGTGACCATGAGCCCAGTGCAGCCATGAAATCCTCTTTTTCATACCGGACATATTCAGGAGAATCCCTGTAAATCCTGAGCAATTCAGGAAGTTCAGCCTCCTTTTGTCTCCTGATGGCCTCGCATAAGGCAAGATTTACTTCAGCTATCGTGCCAATGCAGTCGAAAGGCTTTTCTTTGGCGGCCCCCGTGAACTGCTGAAGCGTTGTTAGCAAGCCCGGTTCATTAAGCAGGTTTTTCCCGAATATGTTTTCCAGGATTTCGTTATCCAAAAATGGTGACAGTATGATAAATGTGAACAGGCATTTGGGGCAGCTCCCGCACCAGCTGTCGGTTTTGCTGCCAGCGTTACATGATCGGAACACCTTGTGGTAAGCAGGCAACCTGGAGAAAAGCCAGGCGATCTGCAATTCATTCAGAGGGCGAAGGAAACTGAAATACTCTATGTCGCGGGTAATATATTTACTCACATATTCCCTGAAGTCATTCTCAAATTCTATAGATTTTGAATACTGGTGATTGATGTTTGTACCAGGGATGGTAGCTTCGTTTGCGCTGGATTCATTGGAAAGAACGATATACCGGTTTCCTGTCAGCATCGCGGTGGTCAGGGTAATAAAGGCCAGCAGGGCCGAGAAAGGCGTATGCCCATTAAGAAAGCCCTTTGAATTGCGTTCCAGCAACAGGGGATCGATGGTTCTCCTGAGGAAAATGGCCTTACCTGCAGGTATTTCCGAGGCTTCAATGACTGCGGATGTTGCGCCACGCGGGTTCAGTACCAGGGGAATTGCATCAAAGGAATTCTTCAGCAGATCCAGGCTGACTGCCGAGTCCTTGCCCCCTCCTACCGGTATGATCACACCCGCTCCCACATCCGGCGTAGCCACAACATTAAAAACATCACCTTCAGTTTTGATATCCATGAAGGTATTTTCATCAACCTCCAGTGAATTCAGGTAAAAGAACTCGCCCAGGCCGAGAAAATACAGTTTCTTCCACCATGAGATCTGCGTCTTGCTGAGCCCGGCAGGTTTGATGATCACGGTCGGCGGGCAGGCTGCCTTCCAGTAGCTGATGAGTTCGATCATCCCGATATGGAAGACCAGGGAAGGCAAAAGTGATTGAAGTATCTCGTCGGTATAAGCCCAGTTATGCCTGGGAATGAAAAGGGAAGGATGAAAATGGTACCTGCCGCCAAGATTAAAATGGAACTTCGCATGAAGTCCGTCAGATTCCAGTGAGAAAGCAAAGTCCTCGTAGATAAAAAAGGGGAACTCGGCCGACAATTTAATCAGTTTATCCTGGTTGCTGGACTTTGGCATGAATTCGTATTATCTTTACCCTGTAAATACTGCTGCAGGCTTTAACGGCCCCAGCCGGGATTTTTTGCTTCACTTGCAAAAGTAATCAAATTCGTGTACGTTTGTGACATAAACTGACCAGGAAAAGGATGGACCGTCAGATCAAAGGACCGAAGCAGGGGATCATTCTGATTTCGGAACCCTCGTTGCAGGATTATTATTTCAAGCAGTCTGTTGTTTTGCTCGCCGAGCACAGCAAAGAAGGAACTTTCGGGGTGATCATCAACAAGCCGATCGAGATGAGGTTGCCCGAGATATTCGATGATCTCAGTGAGTTTGATTTCAAAGTTTACCTGGGTGGCCCGGTGAAGACCGACAGCGTGTTTTTCATTCACACCCTTGATGACATCAATGGCAGTCTGAAGATCATGAAAGGTCTTTATTGGGGAGGTGATATCGCAACCATCAAATCCTGTATCCGCAAAGGCCTGATAGGCGAGAACCAGATTCGTTTTTTTGTAGGCTACTCAGGATGGAATCCCGCTCAACTCGAGCGCGAGATCAGTGAAAATTCATGGGTGTTGTCGCATACCACGGCAAGGGAAGTGATTGACAGCAAGCCCGAACTGCTCTGGAGCAATTACCTGAAGCATATGGGGCAGGACTATGCGATATGGGCGAATTACCCCCCGGATCTTACACTGAACTAAGTAGCGAGGTAGCGAAATAGCGAAATTGTTCGAATCATTTCGATGCGGCTTGTGTGAATTATTTCGCTAAATATTATTTCGCTACTTCGCTATTTCGCTACTTCGCTACTTTTCTTACATTTGCATATCTAACAATAAGCATATGAGCAAGGCGGGGCAATCAACCGATGATTTCATGGAATGTCAGAACGAAGCTATCAATTATTACGGTAATAAACCGGGTGATAAGGTTGAAGACCGTGAGAAGAAGCAACAGCCAACCCAACGGGCCGGCAAAGCACGTGATCTGTATTTCAGCGCCAAGTCGTCCACTTCTATGGAATTTCCTTATTGGTATACCCGGTGCTGGGATGAACTTGACGGGGAGATCCCCATCATCCGCCGTGCCGAAAGCCTTAAGGCGGGTTTCGAGCACCTGACGCCTGTAATTTATCCCGGTGAACTCCTCGCCATGGGCAAGGCCTCTTATCTCCGCAGTTCCTATCCAATGCCATGGTTATCGGAAGCGTTTTTCATGGCCTCCGAGGACAAGCTTTACAAGGAAGCCCTTGAATCGGGCAAGCTTACAGCGGATACTTTTACAACCGTTGGCAAAGGCGGCGGCAATGTGACAAAGTCGGTGGGCAAGGTCATATCGATTGCCGGTAAATTCGGCTTAAGGGTTGAAGAAATGCCTGTTATGCTAGAGGTTGCAAAAAGATGGAAGAACCGTTCCGTGGATGATGTGGGTCATAAATATGAGCAGATGGTGCCGGGCTACAAGGAAAAGGAAGCCATAATGCGTTCGGTCATCTGCATGTTCGACTCGGGTTATACCCTTCCCCAGGGACGTGAAGTGGTAAACTATTATTACCCCCTGCAATACGGCATCGACGGCATAATCAGGATGTGCGAAGAAGGCATTGCCGAAGTGGCAGGTTATCCTGAAATGGACCGCCTGTATTTTTACAAAGGTGTGGTCACCATGCTGCAGGGGGTCAAATCATGGATTCTGAATTATGCCGAAGAGGCACGCTTCCTGGCCTCACTTGAAAAAGAAGAAAAACAGAAAGCTGAATATACCGAAATGGCTGAAAGGCTTGAACATATTTCGGCTAACCCGCCCAGGGATTTTCACGATGCACTGCAGATGTTGTGGATATTCCATGTTGCCGTGCTGAATGAAGACGCCATTTCCGGCCTCTCGCCGGGAAGGGTTGGCCAGGTGCTTTATCCTTTCTGGAAAAGGGATGTCGACAGGGGGCTGATCGACCGCGCAAAGACCATTGAACTTCTGGAATGCATGCGTATCAAATTCACCGAGATCGACTGTTTTGCCTCCATGGGTGTGGTCGGAGGTGTTTTATCAGGCAATACTTTCAACAACCTTTGTGTAGGCGGGCTGAACAAGGATGGAACATCGGCAGCCAACGAGCTTGAGATGCTCATTCTTGAAACAGGTATCAGTTGTGAAACTCCTCAGCCTACCCTGTCTGTACTTTATGATGAAAAAGCACCTGAGGAATTCCTTCTTAAGGGCATCGAATGCACAAAAGCCGGTGCAGGTTATCCTGCCTGGGTGAACAACCAGGTTGCCATGGAATTCATCCTGAATAACTACGGCCACGAGGGGATGATGATGGAAGAAGCACGCGCCTGGGCCATCGGTGGATGCCTGGAATCAAGCCCCGGAAGCTGGATGCCTCTGAACCTCGACGGCATGATCCACTGGATCCCCGGAGGCTCGGCACCTGCAACCAGCGTGGGAGTCCATTTCATCTCTCTTCCGAAAATACTGGAGACCGTGATCTTCGACGGCGTAGATATGCGTACCGGCGAAAGAATATTCCCCAGCCACGGCTATAAACTTGAAACATACGAGGAAGTCTGGCAGGGATTCAGGGATTATTTCAGCAGGGCGGTGCATGTGCTTGCGCTTACAAACAATGTGCAGCATGATGCATGGAGAAAGATCAGCCCGTCGCTGGTGAATTCCATGCTTAAACCCGACTGTCTTGAAAAAGGGCGCGACCTCGGGCAGATGGGTGCAAGGTACAATACGACCTTCAATATAGAGTCCTGCGGGAACACCACACTGGTAAATTCCCTGGCTTCCCTTAAAAAGAACATTTACGACGAAAAGAATTATTCACTGGAAGCATACCGTAAAGCAATACTTGACAATTTCGGGTATCATACAGCCCAGGAAACAGGTTCTTACTCGCTTGTTGATCAGAAACCGGCCGAACATTTCAGTGAATACCGTAAAATCCACCGCCAGAGTCTCGACGCTCCGAAGTTCGGCAATGATGATCCTTATGTAGATGCTATTTTCAAGGAATGGGAAGACTGGTTCTGTGAAATGGCGCATAATTACCGTTCTCTGTACGACCAGCCCATGTATGCCTGCCAGATCAGTGTTTCAACCCACGGGCCTATGGGAGCCGTGACACTGGCTACACCCGACGGCCGCCTTTCAGGAACAACGTTCTCTGATGGTTCGGTTTCGGCCTACCCCGGCACCGACAAACATGGTCCGTATGCATTGTTCAGCTCGGCCACCTGCTGGAACCATTCTCAATCGCAGAACTCCCAGCTCAATATGAAAATCCACCCATCAGTAGTCAGGGGCCGCGAAGGTTCGCGCAAATTCCTGGAACTGATCCGTGCCTATATGCGGAAAGGTGGCTTCCATGTGCAGTTCAACATTGTTGACTCCAGGATGCTGAAACAAGCCCAGGCTGATCCGGACAAGTTCCGCAGCCTGCTCGTCCGCGTTGCCGGCTTTACCCAATACTGGGTTGAACTGGGCAAACAGATCCAGGATGAAGTCATAGCAAGGACTGAGTATGAAGAATTATAAATAGCGAGGTAGCGAAGTAGCAAAAATGTTTAAAAGATAATTTTGCAAGTTTTATTTCGCCATTTCGCTACTTATTAAAAAACCAATAGTATATGAATACCTGCAATGATTGCAAATTCTACCTTCCCGTTGATGTGTTCAAGGGTATATGCAAGCTGTCGAAAAACGACATCCTTCCCGAAGATAATTTCTGTGAAAAGGCGGAAAGGATTGCCAAATGCAAGTTCTGCAGCAAATACACGGCCGAGAAGGAATTCCTCGGCAAATGCATGTCGACTACCCTGGCTTACCCTGATATGATCGCCGCTAAATGTGCTGATTTCGAATGGATCAGTCTGAATTGACCGGGGGATATATTTTCGACATACAGGGTTTTTCCGTTCATGACGGTCCCGGTTGCCGTACCCTGATCTTCCTTAAAGGATGCCCGTTAAGATGCATATGGTGCTCAAATCCCGAAGGAATAAAACCTTTTCCAGAGCCCCTTTACAAAGAATCGAAATGCCTCTTTGACCTGTTTTGCATTGAGGCCTGCCCTTATCAGGCAATAACAGTTCATGGAGGAAAGGGAGATCAAAAACTTGAATTTGACAGGAAGAAATGCAGTGAATGCAGGACTTATGATTGCGTGAAGGCATGTTTGACCGGGGCCCTTGCAAAGGGAGGTAATTATATGACCCTGGATGAACTGTACGCCAGGATAGTCCATGACAGGCAATACTGGGGCGATCAGGGAGGGATAACTCTTACAGGCGGGGAGCCTTTTGCACAGCCTGAGTTCACCGGAGCACTTCTGCAAAAATGTTTTAAGGCTTTTATCCATACCGCTGTTGAGACGTGCGGTAACATTCCCTGGAAAGATATTCAGCCGTCACTTCAATGGCTCGAATGGATATTTTACGACCTCAAACATATGGATGACGCCCTGCACAAACAGCTGACCGGAGTCTCGAATAAACTGGTTCTCGAAAATGCAAGGCTCATCGCTGCCGGATTCGAAGGAAGGCTGGTTTTCAGGCTGCCTCTTGTGCCAGGAATGAATGATTCTGAAGAGAACATAAAAGCTACGGCCGGGTTCATCCTTTCGACAGGGAAAAACGAGCTGAACATCCTCCCGGTTCACCACCTGGGCCGTGAGAAATATCTCCTTGCAGGTTATACCTACAGGCTTCCCGGCTTTGAAATGATCCCCCGTGAAAAACTTATTGAGGTGCAAAACCTGTTCACTCAACTTGGGGTAAAATGCTATCTCGGAAGCGAGACTCCTTTTTGAAACTGTTGAAAACTTAGTAAAATTGTTGCTTCTCCATGATTTAAATCATTGTTGGATTGGATTTAATTTATGATTTTTGTGCGGACGAATTTTTGTTGTTTCCTCACCATACCTTAAGACTTATGAACGATACTCCTATAAACTTTGAAGTAGTAAGCCGGCATATCAGGGAGAGTAAGATCCGCAGTATAGGCACCGCTTCTATCCGTGAGATAAAAAAGCTTATCAATGGAATAGAAAACGAAACAGGGGAAAAATTTATAAGAATGGAAATGGGGGTTCCCGGCCTCCCTCCTGCCGAAATTGGCGTGCAGGCCGAAATCGAGGCGCTGAAAAGAGGGGTAGCCGCAATTTACCCCGACATCGAAGGCGCGCCCGTCCTGAAAAAGGAGGCTTCGCGTTTTGCAAAGCTATTCCTCGATATTGATGTGGATGAAGCCAACTGCATTCCAACGGTAGGCTCAATGCAGGGTGGTTTTGCAGCTTTTCTGACTCTTTCAAAACTAAACAAAGAACGCGATACCAGCCTTTTTATTGACCCCGGCTTCCCGGTTCACAGGCAGCAGCAGATCGTACTGGGACTCAAGTACCAAAGTTTCGACATATATGAATACAGGGGCGAAAAGCTCAGAGACAAACTTGAATCCTATTTCTCGACCGGCAAGATCCATTCGGTGCTGTACTCAAACCCGAACAACCCTTCCTGGATATGTTTTACTGAGAAAGAACTGAAGATCATAGGTGAACTTGCTACAAAATACAATGTGGTGATCATTGAGGACCTTGCTTACTTCGGTATGGATTTCAGGAAAGATTACGGGCATCCCGGCCAACCTCCCTACCAGCCTACCGTCGCAAAATACACTGATAATTACCTGCTTCTGGTTTCAAGCTCAAAAGCGTTCAGTTACGCAGGACAAAGAATCGGGCTTATGCTGGTTTCGAACAAGCTGTTCAATATGGTTTCGGATGATCTCCTCAGGTATTATTCCACTAACATTTTCGGGAGGGCGTTGATATACGGTACGGTTTATGCACTCAGTGCAGGCACCGCACATTCCACCCAGTTTGCCATGGCAGCCTTGCTTAAAGCTGCGAATGACGGCACCTATAATTTCGTGGACGTGGTCAAAGAGTACGGAGAGAAAGCGAAGATCATGAAAAAAATGTTCCTCGACAACGGGTTCAGGATAGTCTATGACAAGGATGAGAATGCCCCTATCGCCGACGGATTCTATTTCACCATATCCTATCCCGGCTTCAGCGGTGAAAAACTGCTTGAAGAACTGCTATATTACGGGATCAGTGCAATAGCCCTGAGCATCACCGGGAGCGAGCGCCTTGAAGGACTCCGCGCCTGCGTATCCCTTGTCCAGAGATCACAGTTCCCCGATCTTGAAGTCAGGCTTAAGAAGTTTTCCGAGAACCACCCTGTGGTTTCGTGATCCGTGATCCGTGAATCGTGATCCGTGAACCGATTACGGATCACGGATCACGACTTTGTGCCATTCTAAGTAGCTGAAGGGCAAACTTATCAACAAAATTCAACAAGTTATTAACAAGGGTGGGTTGATATTTTCCCGGTTTTAGCATCCACAACAGTCATTCCCCTCACTTTCTTTGCCTGTCGAAAACCCCTTCAATGGCTTTTCTTTACAGGTATTGGCTTTGGTTCTCTTTAATTGTATTCCTGTGCCCGATGACCGAGGCCCAGGAAAATTATACCGACCACCGTACCGGGGTAAAAATTCTTTTTCCTGAGAATACAGGGATTTTTCCCCATCAATGGTCGGGCAAAAAAGTAAACCCTTCTTTACAACCGCTTACTCCTGAAGAATCAATCAGGCTTGAAGATCTTCTCTCTTTTGCATTTTCAAAATACCCTGCTTCGGTTCTGAATGCCAGGCTGAACAAGGTTTACGTGGTAAAATCCATGACTTTTTACGGACTCCCTTACGGGGGGACCAATTACCAGCATACTGTATTCATATCTGACGATACCGACAATCCCTGGTTTTCAGATGAATATATTGAACAGGTATTTCACCACGAATTTTCAAGCATTCTTTTGCGTGATTTCCCTGATTATTTTGATAAAACCAAATGGCTTTCCCTTAATACCCCCTCATTCAGGTACGGTAAAGGAGGAGCCGATGCGATACAGCAGGGTGTGGCAAGCATGGCACTGGATCCTGAAACCATCAAACAGGGATTCCTGTCACAATATTCTACAGCCTCAGTTGAAGAAGACATCAATGTAGTCGCTCAGAACCTTTTCACTGGGAACCGTGAATTCTGGAGAGTTTATGAAACCAACGAAGCCATTCGTAAAAAGACCATGCTGCTCATCAGTTTTTACCACAGGATCAATCCTGTATTCACCGAGTCCTATTTCCGCAGTTTCACATACGGAGCCACGGCACAGCGGTGAACGGTGAATCGTGAACCGTGAACAGTATCAGTAATCAATATCACCATTCACGGATCACGGATCACGGATCACGGCTAATTATACTTGTTCTAAATTTAACAGTACCCCGCCTTCGTTCGGAGAAATTTCCATAATTTCGCTCTGGTATTAAATACCGACCATTAATTTTTCTCATTATGGCTAAGATCAAAGGAGATATCCTCGTAAACATTGAACGTTGCAAGGGGTGCGAAGTCTGCATAGCCGCTTGTCCTTCCGCTACGATAGCTATGGCAAAGGAAGTGAACGGAAAAGGTTACCATTTTGCAATGAAAGTCAATAACGACTGTACAGGATGTATGAATTGCGCGTTGGTATGCCCCGACGGGGTGATCACGGTTTTCCGTGGCAAAGTTGAATAACAATCTTAAACTACATATCTCATGGGTGAATTACGATTGATGAAGGGTAACGAAGCTGTTGCCGAGGCTGCCATCAGGGCAGGCTGCGACGGATATTTCGGGTACCCTATAACGCCTCAGTCTGAAGTGATGGAGTATCTCATGGCTGAAAAGCCGCATGAACGCACCGGGATGGTTGTCCTTCAGGCCGAAAGTGAAACAGCTTCCATTAACATGCTTTACGGTGCGGCAGGGACCGGTAAAATGGTTCTGACCTCATCTTCCAGCCCCGGCATCAGCCTGATGCAGGAAGGATTATCATACATGGCAGGAGCTGAGCTTCCTGCAGTCATTGTCAATGTTGTCCGCGGAGGCCCGGGCCTTGGAACAATACAGCCATCCCAGGCTGATTATTTCCAGGCAGTAAAGGGCGGGGGGCATGGCGATTATAAAATGATAGTCCTGGCTCCCGCATCGGTCCAGGAAATGTGCGACCATGTTAAAACCGGTTTCGACCTGGCATTCAAATACCGCACCCCGGTTATGATACTTTCCGACGGTGCCATTGGCCAGATGATGGAAAAGGTTGTCCTTTTCGATCCCATTCCACGGCGTACCGATGAAGAACTCATCAAACAGAATCCATGGGCGGCTACAGGCAAACCCAAAGACCGCGAGCATATCATCATCACTTCGCTTGACCTTGACCCGGCAGGACAGGAAAGAGTAAACCTCAAACTTCAGGCCAAGTACAGGACGATGGAAGAGAACGAAGTCCTCTATGAAACCCTGAACTGCGAAGATGCCGAATACGCTTTCGTTGCATTCGGGCTTTCGGCAAGGATCTGTCAGAAATCCATGGACCTGGCACGTGCCCGGGGGATTAAAGTAGGCCTGTTCAGGCCCATCACCCTTTTCCCGTTCCCTGTGAAACAACTGAATGACCTTGGCAAAAAAGTCAAAGGGATGCTGGTTGTTGAAATGAATGCAGGCCAGATGATCGAAGACGTGAAGCTTTCGGTAGGCTGCAGCATCAAAATAGAACATTTCGGGCGCTTCGGCGGAATTATTCCAACCCCTGACGAAGTTGTGAAAGCCCTGGAAACCCAAATTATCGGAGGCTGATTATGGAAGAACCTTTTGTAAAAACAGAAATACGCAAGGATGAGAATATCGTTTACAAACGTACGAATCTCCTTGTCGACCGCCCGCTGAGTTATTGCCCGGGTTGCGGACACGGAGTTGTGCACCGCATGCTCATGGAAACTCTCGAAGAGATGGACGCCCAGCAAAACACCATAGGAGTTGGTCCTGTCGGTTGCTCGGTGCTTGCATACGACTTTATGAACATCGATATGCTGGGAGCTGCACATGGCCGCGCACCGGCACTGGCAACAGCAATCAAACGCCTGTGGCCGAACAAATTCGTATTCACATACCAGGGCGACGGTGACCTTGCAGCTATCGGAACTGCCGAAACCATACATGCCTGTAACCGGGGTGAGAACTTTACAATTATCTTCATCAACAACGGTATTTACGGGATGACCGGAGGCCAGATGGCACCAACCACCTTGCCGGGGATGAGGTCTTCGACTTCTCCTTACGGACGGGATGTTGCCACTATGGGTAACCCCCTGAAGATCACCGAACTCATCGCCACTCTCCCTGGCGTGCATTATGTAACCCGTCAGGCTGTTCACACACCCAACCATGTACGTAAAACCAAGAAAGCCCTCCGCAAAGCATTTGAGATCCAGAAAGAAAACAAGGGGATCACTTTTGTCGAAGTTGTATCAAACTGCAACTCAGGATGGAAAATGACCCCGGTGCAGTCGAACAAGTGGATGGAAGAAAACATGTTCCCGTTCTACCCCCTTGGCGATATCAAGGTTGACGGAAAATTAATTGAGAAAAAAGAAGCTGCCGGTAAAGAATAGCTTTCGCTACTTCGCTACCTCGCTACTTCGCTACTTAAAATTATTGTTATGACAGAAGAAATTATCATTGCAGGTTTTGGCGGACAGGGAGTTCTCTCCATGGGAAAGATCCTGGCCTATTCGGGTGTGATGCAGAACAAGGAAGTCAGCTGGATGCCCTCCTACGGTCCAGAAATGCGTGGCGGAACAGCTAATGTCACAGTAATCATAAGCGATGAAAGGATCAGTTCACCCATCCTGAATTCCTTCGACACAGCTATCATCCTGAACCAGCAGTCACTTGATAAATTCGAAAAAGCAGTGAAACCTGGCGGTTTACTCATCTACGACCCCAACGGTATCACCCGCCTGCCTGTACGCAAAGACATAAATATTTACAGCATTGCTGCCGCGGATGAAGCCGCAAGACAGGGCCTGTCGAAGATATTCAATATGGTGGTCCTTGGAGGATTCCTTAAACTTAAACCCCTGGTACAGCCCGAATATATTCACAAAGGACTGGAAAAATCCCTCCCGGCACGTCATCATAAGATGATCCCCGACAACGAAAAAGCTATTGATATCGGCAAGGAACTG
The DNA here is from genome assembly GCA_903824935.1 of uncultured Bacteroidales bacterium. Classification (GTDB taxonomy): domain Bacteria; phylum Bacteroidota; class Bacteroidia; order Bacteroidales; family FEN-979; genus CAIRDP01. The sequence goes on from CAIJYT010000192.1 coordinate 14,393, forward strand.
ATCCAGGCGGTGCAGGTACTTTAATAAGTAGCGAAATAGCGAGATAGCGAAATAGCGAAATAAATATTAATACCATCATCACGCGATCACGATTCTTACGCCATCACGAATTAAAGGATTTCCTTGAGGAGAAGTACCTGCATTACAACACCCCTGCGTTCATTGAGAATGACCCGGTTTCTATACCTCATAGTTTTTCAGACAAAGAGGATATAGAAATCTCTGGATTTCTTGCAGCGACCATTTCCTGGGGACAGCGTAAGACCATAATCCGTAATGCAGCTCTGCTTATGCAGATGATGGATTCCTCCCCTTCACAATTTATCAGATCTTTCACCACTGCTGATCTGAAGCCCTTCACGAAGTTTGTCCACCGCACCTTTAACGGGGATGACTGCATCTATTTTTTATACAGCCTCCAAAATATTTATGCTAATTACGGCGGATTGGAGAGCTGCTTCGTTCCACTGCCGGGTGAAGGCATCAAGCCGCGCATCAACGCTTTCCGCATGAAATTCCTCGCGCTCCCTCATCCGCAGAGACATGAAAAACATATTGCCAGCCCCATGAAGGGAGCTTCGTGCAAGAGAATCAATATGTTTCTCAGATGGATGTGCAGGGATGACGGGCGGGGAGTTGATTTCGGATTATGGAAATCGGTCAGCCCGGCCGATCTCATTTGCCCTCTCGACGTGCATACGGCAACTGTTGCCAGGAAGCTCGGTTTGCTGAAGCTTAAAACCAACGACTGGAAGGCTGCCGAAGAACTTACATCAGCCCTGCGGAAATTCGATCCCCGGGACCCTGTAAAATATGACTTTGCCCTCTTCGGGCTGGGGATTAACGAAACATTCTGATCTCAGGGGTTGTTTTTCAGGATAGAGAGAGCTTCTTCGATATGCTTCTCAAAACTGAACTGGGAGGAGAATATCTTTTTAATGATCCCGTTCCTGTCGATGACATACGTGACCCTGCCGGGTAGCACACCCAGGGTCCTGCCTACCTTATAAAGCCCCGCCACTTTTCTGTCCCTGTCACTGAGGAGGATGAATGGCAGCTTGTGATTTGATGCAAATGATTTGTGGGAGGCCTCATCATCGGCACTGATGCCAATGACTTCAGCTCCGGCCTCCTTGAAGACCTCGTAGTTATCCCTGAAACTGCACGCTTCCTTTGTACAGCCGTATGACTCATCCTTGGGATAGAAAAACAATACCACCGATTTTATGCCGGCAAACTGTGAAAGGCTTACCATGCTTCCATCCTGCGATGGCAGTGTGAAATCGGGAGCCCTGACCCCTTCTTTTATTGCTACGTTTTCCATTTTTCCTGAATTTGAATATTCCAAAATCGTGATGACAGTAATAAAACTGATGACAGTGATGATCGTAATGAAATAATGTTTTCTTATCTGAGACCAGATTTTCATTATGCAAAAGTACTTAATAATTTAGAATTAATATAAATAGAAATAATTTTTTATACCTTTGCCGAAATAAATAAAGTTAACCCTGGCAAGCCCGGGTTTCTGCAGCGCGCTGACGGGAACTTACCTGGAGAAAAATTCGGGATCAACCTCATGGCTGAAACCTTGATCCGGGTTCCGTCACTTGGGAGCGGGGAGTTACCGGGCGAAAATAAATAAACAATTAAAATTCACTTTATGAAATTCTTAAGTCTTATCATTGCAATCATGACCATGACAAATATAGCTGAGGCACAGTCCAACAAAACATTGTACGATTTCAAGGCAAACACTCTTGAAGGGGATGCTTTTGATCTTTCAAGCCTCAAAGGCAAGAAAGTGTTGGTAGTCAACACTGCTTCAAAATGTGGTTACACTCCCCAGTACGCCCAGCTTGAAGAACTGTACAATAAATATTCGGGCAAAAATTTTGTGATTATAGGTTTTCCCGCAAACAACTTTCTCTCACAGGAACCCGGCAGCAACACTCAGATCAGGGAATTCTGCACAAAGAATTATGGAGTTACTTTTCCTATGATGGCGAAGATCTCGGTTAAAGGGAAGGATATTGACCCTCTTTACCACTGGCTTACAAGCAAGGAAGAGAACGGTTTGATGGACGCCCCGGTAAAGTGGAACTTCCAGAAGTTCATGATAGATGAAAACGGGAAGCTGGTGGGTATGGTGCCTCCGGGCGATTTGCCATCCTGCGATAAAATCGTTAACTGGATAGAAAACAAATAACAAAATGTACAAATGCACTGTTTGCGGCCATGTATATGATCCCGCAGAAGGAGACCCTGATTCCGGGATTGCGCCCGGAACTGCTTTCGAAGATATTCCCAATGAATGGGTATGCCCTATTTGCGGAGTTGGCAAGGAAGATTACATTTTGATGGATTAAGGGGAGACTCCTGTTTTATTGATGTACGATGTACGAATGATTTTTGTGATTTCGCCTTTATTCGCACCAATTGAGTATTTCATTTGTGTGCTCATTTCGCCTTCGGTAAACGCCTTTTACTTTTATTAATGTGGTACTTGTATTATCTTTGCTATAAAACTCAGACTATATGGAAAAATCGATCAAAGGGAGCCAGACTGAAAAGAACCTGCTGAAGTCATTCGCAGGTGAGTCACAGGCAAAGAACCGTTACACCTTCTTCTCAAAGCAGGCAAAAAAAGAAGGATTTGAGCAGATCTCAGCATTATTTATGGAGACTGCCCTGAACGAAGAAGCTCATGCAAAGATATTTTTTAAATTCCTTGAGGGCGGGCCTGTAGAGATAACTGCCACTTATCCTGCAGGGACAATCGGAACCACTGCCGAGAACCTGAAAGCAGCAGCCGACGGCGAGAACGAGGAATGGACCATGCTTTACCCTGAATTTGCAAAGATTGCAGCCGAAGAAGGTTTTCCCAAAGTTGCCACTGCATACAAACTGATTTCCCAGGTTGAGGAGCATCATGAAAAACGGTACAGGAAACTTCTCAATAACATGGAAAAAAACAGGGTCTTTGAGAAAGAAGAAAAGGTTTACTGGATTTGCAGGAAATGCGGGTATATTCATTTCGGGACTAAAGCGCTTCAGAACTGCCCTGCATGCCAGCACCCCCAGGCGTATTTTGAACTACTGGGAGAAAATTTTTAAACAGGTAGCTGGGTGACTGGGTGGCTGGAATTCTTAAAATCATTTAATCATGTATGTTAAGTTTCCGGTAATTTAGCATTCATGTGACCCAGTAACCCAGTCATCTTAAAATAATTTGACAATAACTCTCACGAGCAATGACCAAAACGAGGAAATTTATCAAAGCAGAAGTTCTTGCCGACTACAAACTGGCCTGTGAATCAAGGCAGGTCAGCCTGCTTGGCAGGCGTGAAGCGCTTGGAGGAAGGGCTAATTTCGGGATATTCGGCGACGGGAAAGAAGTGCCGCAGATCGCAATGGCCAAGTTCTTCAGGAACGGTGACTGGCGTTCGGGCTATTACCGTGAGCAAACTTTTATGATGGCTGCAGGCCTGTCGGACCTGGAGCGTTTTTTTGCACAACTTTACGGTGATACCGATATAACCAGGAATCCCGATAATGCTGGCAGGCTGATGAATAATCATTTTGCCACCCGCAGCCTCGATGACAAAGGGGAATGGAAGGATCTTACAAAACAGAAGAATTCATCGGGCGATATCTCCCCCACTGCGGCCCAGATGCCCCGCCTGCTGGGCCTTGCACTGGCCTCGAAAACATTCAGGAGCAGCAGGGAAATGCAGGAAGCAGGCAAAATATTTACTGTGAATGGTGACGAGGTTGCTTTCGGCATGATAGGTGATGCCTCCACTTCCGAGGGTCATTTCTGGGAAACCATTAATGCCGCGGGAGTCCAGCAGGTCCCGATGGCGCTTGCCATCTGGGATGACGGCTACGGTATCAGTGTGCCTAAAAAATACCAGACCACCAAGGAAAGCATTTACGAGGTCCTTAAGGGTTTTGTAAAAGAAAAAGATAAGCCTGGCGGAATTCTGCTTTATTCCTGCAAGGGTTGGGATTATCCAGCCCTGCTTGAGATGTTCGGGGAAGGAATCGCCATTTGCAGGAAAGAACATATACCCGTAGTTTTCCATGTTGCCGAGCTAACACAACCCCAGGGCCACTCCACATCAGGATCTCATGAACGTTACAAATCGACTGAGCGCCTTGCATGGGAGAAAGAATTCGACTGCATCCGCAAGATGCGGGAATGGATGATCGAGAGTTCCCTGGCTACTGCTGCTGAACTTGACCAGGTTGAAGCCGATGCAGTGAAAGCTGCAAGGGCTGCCCGGGATAAAGCCTGGAAGGCATTCCAGGAGCCCATAAAGGCCGAACGCGAACATCTTATATCCATAGTCAAAACCACGAACTGCCCGTGTAAAAAGCAGGACAGGATAGATAAAATCGTTGCCGACCTGCAGCTGGTGGCTGAGCCTTTGAGAAAAGATGTGATCTCCTCGGCAAAAAAAATCCTTCGGGATGTTTGTACCACCTGCAGCATGAAAAAGCCTATGAAGGCCGACCTTGAAGTATGGATGAATGAACAGAAAAGGATCAACACCAACCGATACAGTTCACATCTGTACAGCGAATCTTCAGAAGCTGCCCTTAAAGTTGAAAGTATTCCTCCTGTCTTTGATGAAAATTCACCTGTGGTCACCGGGCGTGAAGTCCTTGTCGCCAACAACGATTATCTGCTTAAGAACAATCCGCTGATGGTATATTTCGGGGAGGATGTCGGAAAGATCGGCGGTGTGAACCAAACCCTTGAAGGCATGCAGGCTAAATATGGCGAGAACCGGGTCTGGGATACAGGCATACGTGAACTTACCATACTCGGCCAGGGCTTAGGCCTGGCATTGAGAGGCCTCAGGCCGGTCACCGAGATACAGTATTTCGATTACCTTCTTTACGGTTTACAGGTGCTGAGCGATGATATTGCAACAACCCAGTACCGCACCAAAGGCGGCCAGAAAGTGCCTATGATCATTTCTACCCGGGGACACAGGCTGGTCGGGATATGGCATTCAGGTTCACCCCTGAGCATGGTCATAAACTCCATACGCGGGGTGCACGTGCTTGTACCGAGGAATATGACCCAGGCTGCTGGTTTTTACAATACCATGATGGCTTCGGATGATCCTGCGCTGATTATCGAACCTCTCAACGGCTACCGCCTGAAAGAGAAAATGCCTGCCAATATTGGCAGGTTCCGGATCCCTCTTGGAATTCCTGAGATCCTTAATGAAGGTAGCGACGTAACACTGGTAACTTACGGAGCTTGTGTGCGCATCGCCCAGGAAGCCGTGACTCAACTGAAAGACTTCAACATTTCGGTTGAGCTTATCGATGTGCAGTCCCTTGTCCCATTCGATATTCCCGGTGTAATTGTCAATTCACTCAAAAAGACCAACAAGATCGTTTTCTTTGACGAGGATGTCCCCGGAGGCGCAACCGCCTATATGATGCAGAAAGTACTTGAAGAACAGAAAGGATATCGCTTCCTCGATATTGAACCCCGCACGCTAACATCCACAGACCACCGCCCGGCATACAGCAACGACGGGGATTATTTCTCTAACCCCAATGCCGAGAACGTATTCGAGAAAGTTTACGAACTCATGCATGAATACAACCCGAATAAATATGTGAGGCTGTGGTAGTGGTGAAGAACGATGTACGATGTGCGATATACGATGTGCGATATACGAATTTGAGGTTACAGAAGGTTTAGGTTTATAAGAGAGCGTTGAAATTTACTATTGTCTTCGTTCCCGAATTGTAATTGAATTGATCATTGCAGCTGATAGTCACCGGGGATTCTTCCCATACCTTACTTAATACTGACCTTAACGAATCGTACCACTCAACTCACGGCGCGATTCAGGAATCCAGTCATGTCTTCATTGATGCAGGCTTCATGCATGTCAAAGCAATTGCGGGAACGATCAATGTCCTTGAAATAGGCTTCGGCACCGGCCTGAATGCATTGCTTACTCAAGCCGAGGCCGAAACGACGGGGAAACATGTTATATACACTGCTATTGAAGCTTTTCCCCTGGGAAAAGAGGTATGGTCGGAGCTCAATTATCCACGCATGCTGTGTTCCATTGATTATTCAAGGACTTTCGAGAAGCTTCACCTTGCTGAATGGGGTAAGACGGAGGTGCTCAGCAACTTCTTCCACATACATAAAATTTATAGTAAACTCGAGGATTACTCACCTGAACCAGGTCAGTTCGACCTCGTGTATTTTGATGCCTTTTCGCCTGCTGTGCAGCCTGAATTATGGACTGCTGAAATCTTCATGAAACTTTTCAGGGCTATGAAACCCGGGGCAGTCCTGACTACTTATTCTGTTAAAGGCGATGTTGTACGGTCGATGAAAGCCGCGGGGTTCAGCACCGAAAAAATTCCCGGCCCTCCCGGGAAAAGACAGATCACAAGAGCAATAAAATAAGCTGCATTCAATATCACTTTTTGAAAATTCCCGGATTAAGAGAGTAAAACTTTTGCATTCCGAGATCATTATACGTATCTTTGCAATTATAAACACACGTGTATGAATGTTAAGCTCACTTTGACAATAGATAAAGGTGTAATAATGAAAGCTAAAATTGCTGCACATAAATCGGGACGAAGCCTGTCAAACATGGTAGAGACCTATTTGAAGACACAGGTAAGCAAGGAGGAGGCAGACCAGCAATCAGCATACTCTCCTCTGATCACATCTTTGAAAGGATCAATCCCCTTGGCAGATGGACTTGATTACAAAGATGAACTGAAATCTGCCTTAACAAATAAATACAGGTAAATGGATCATCTGTTCCTGGATACCGATGTGATTCTAGACCTGCTAACGGGCCGGCTGCCTTTTTCAGAACAGGCTGCAGATATCTTTATGCTTGCTCAGAAAGGCAAAGTCATCGCGTATACTTCCGCACTGACTTACAGCAACGCTTATTATATACTTTATAAATCAGCCTCTCATAAAAAAATCATTGCACAGTTTATTAAACTTGAGAGTATAGTAAAGACACTCTCTATGCCACCAGGGATCGTAAACTCGGCTATTTATTCAGGGTTCGCTGATTTTGAAGACGCACTGCAGAATTATACAGCAGAAAGTCATCCTCAGATAACAATCATAGTAACACGTAATACCAGGGATTTCAGGCACAGCAGGATGGCTGTCATGAGTCCGGAAACGTACCTGAAGGGGAGAAAAAACCATGCCTGAAAAAAAATTTAACATAAGAATCTATGGCTTGTTCACGGTGGATGGCAGAATACTGGTCTCCGACGAATTCCGGCTTGGCATTTTCATGACCAAATTCCCAGGAGGGGCACTTGAATTCGGCGAAGGTACAATCGACTGCCTGAGAAGGGAATTCATGGAAGAGCTGAGCTCTGAGATCAGCGGCATTTCTCATTTTTACACCACCGATTTTTACCAGCCGACCACCCTGCTGCCCACCGATATGCAACTCTTCAATGTATATTACAGGGTGCATATCGATAGGCCATACAGGTTTACCACAACCGTCAAAAAATTTGATATCCCGGCTGTTGATGGCGCCCAGAGTTTCAGGTGGCTTCAGACTGATGAACTAAAAGAGGAGGACTTTACGTTTCCTATTGACAGGTTCATTGTGAATAAGATCAAACATGAATTAAAATGAGAAGCTTGTTTCTAACCTTTACCCTCCTGCTTGGCCTGGTCTCCTGTCATACTGCCAGGGAAGGTAATACCACTGTTGGCGGGAACATAGGCAGGGCTTCGGGCCAGATGCTGAAACTTGAGGATTTGAGCCCGGTGAATTCTTTGACACTTGACTCGGTGATCATTGGTGAACCGGGAAATTTTGAATTCCGCTTCAATGCAAAAGAACCGGGACTTTACCTGCTTGGGTTTTCGGGAAAGAACCGGCTTTTACTGGAACTCATGCCGGGTAATACGGTAAGGGTGAAAGCTGCAGACGGATCAAATCTTGAAGATGCCGTTATTACAGGATCGCCTGCCAGCAGCGATATGAAGAAGTTCTTTGGTTTAACCGCCGGGAACAGGAGGATTTACGATTCCCTGAAGGGCAGCCTTCTGTCACACCAGGATGACCCTGGTTTTGCAGAACTTTCAAGGAAGCTGGATGAATCTCTCAAACCAATCTGGGAAAATCAGCGTGCACTTGAAACCTCGTATGTCGACAGCCACCTGAACAGCCTGACGTCCCTGCTGGTCCTAAACCAGGGCATAGGAACAAGCCCTGTGTTGACATTTCATAACGATTCAGTTTATTTTTTGAAGATCGACAGCTCCCTCAGTAAGTCATTTCCAGGGAATAAGCACCTTGTTTTTCACCATAATCGTGTACTCCGGGAAAGAGAAATGGAGGCCATAAAAAAGCAAACCAGATAATTTTCCGATATTTGTGCTTCAGATGGATGGAAAGATATATTTCGCTTCAGATTTTCATTTAGGGATCCCCGACCGTAAGCAAAGCCTTGAACGGGAGAGAAAACTTGTTCGCTGGCTTGAAATGGCAAGACAGGATGCTACTGAGATTTACCTTATGGGGGATCTCTTTGATTTCTGGTTTGAATACAGGCATGCCGTTCCCAAGGGATATTCAAGGCTTCTCGGGAAACTGGCCGACATCACCGATCACGGTTCACGGTTCACGAACCACGGTATCCCGGTTCATCTCTTCAGGGGGAACCACGACATGTGGGCCTTTTCATACCTGCAGGAAGAGACAGGCATTCAGCTTCACCGGGAACCTGAATTCAGGACCTTTAACGGGAAGAACTTTTACCTGGCACATGGTGACGGCCTGGGCCCCGGCGACCATGGTTATAAATTCATAAAAAAAGTTTTTGCAAACCCTGTCAACCAATGGCTTTTCAGGATGATACATCCCGACCTGGGCATAAGCATGGCCTTGTTCTGGTCAAGGAAGAGCCGCAGTGCAGCCCTGCAGAAAGAAAAAAAGGAGGAAGAAAGAAACCTCAGGCTGATCAACGAAAGGATAGCCTTTCATTCAAAGGAGATGGTAATGCAGCACCCCGATTTGGATTACCTTATTTACGGGCATTATCATTACCCGGTTGAAACACAAATATCGGGAAAAGCGGTACAGCTTGTTTTGGGTGACTGGCTGACGCACTTTACCTACGCGGTATTTGACGGGGAAACCCTATCCCTGAAAGAATTCAGGGAATAAAAGAAAACGGGCGGCTCAGTGATCTGAGCCGCCCGTTTTCTTTTATTCGCACTTATTATTCCGGATGGATTGCTTCAACGGGGCAAACATCTGCGCACGCTCCGCAATCAGTACATGTTTCAGGGTTTATCTTATAGATATCACCTTCGGAAATTGCTTCAACGGGACACTCGTCGATACAGGTTCCACAAGCAGTGCAATCTTCATTAATTGTATAAGCCATGACTTGTTGATTTATGCCTGCACATGGCAGGCCTGGTTATTAATTACGTTTTCCACTGCAAAGATAAATGTTTTTTTTTAATCTGCCTTCTTTCTAATGTTAAATTATTAACAATCCACTCACTATACATACTCATGTTATGTGTTTCATTCGCATATTCACATAAGCCGCCTTGGGTGCAAGGAGCCTTCACCTGACTTGAATTTCGCAACAGCTATGGCGACGCAGACACCCCAGCGGCGTTGTGAATATGCGAATGAAAAAACCAATAACATCACAATTTTTCTTACTTTTGCACTCTCTCAAAAACACATAACGATGTCGAACAACAAAAGACCAATTGTTGAAAAAGAAAGCGTAGTTGTAAAATTCGTCGGCGATTCAGGCGACGGCATGCAACTGTCAGGCTCAGTATTTTCCGACTCGGCAGCCCTTGCCGGGAACGACCTTGCAACATTTCCTGATTTTCCGGCCGAAATCCGCGCCCCGCAAAATACTGTTGCAGGCGTCTCCGGGTTCCAGGTCCATATGGGTTCCGAAAAAATATTCACAACCGGTGACCTGGTTGACGTGCTTGTCTCGATGAACCCTGCATCATTGAAAGCTAACCTCAAGTGGGCCAAAAAAGGAGCAACCATTCTGGTCGACACCGATGCCTTTGATGAAAAATCTATAGAAAAGGCAGGATACAAAAAAAACCCGTTAGATGATAACAGCCTCGAATCCTACCGTATGATCAAGGCCCCTATCACGGCAATGACCAAGGAGTGCCTGAAAGATTCAGGTATCGACAATAAAACGGCAGAACGTTCAAAAAACATGTTCGCCCTGGGTATTTTATATTTCATATTCAACCGCGACACCAGCCTTGCTTTTAAATACTTCGAGGAAAGGTTTAAAAAGAACCCGAAAATAGTTGAGATCAACAAAATAGTAATCCAGGCAGGTTATAACTATGCCGAAACGGTTGAAGCACTGGAATCTGTGATTCATGTTGGCCCCGCTAAAATGGCCAAAGGCCGGTACCGCAATATAACAGGCAACATTGCAACAGCCTGGGGGCTGCTTGCTGCAGCTGAAAAATCGGGCCGCCCGCTTTTCCTTGGTTCCTATCCTATCACCCCGGCCACTGAGATCCTCATGGAACTTTCCAAACATAAATCACTCGGCGCAAAAGTATTCCAGGCTGAAGACGAAATTGCAGGCATCTGTTCTGCCATCGGAGCCTCATATACAGGTTCCCTGGCTTGTACCACTACCTCAGGCCCCGGCCTTTCCCTTAAGAGTGAAGCTATCGGGCTTGCACTGATCACTGAGCTTCCGCTGGTAATCGTCGACGTTCAACGCGGAGGTCCTTCTACAGGTCTTCCTACCAAATCGGAACAGTCGGACCTGATGCAGGCCCTGTTCGGAAGAAACGGCGAAGGCCCCATTATAATTATTGCTGCCTCCACTCCCGACGATTGTTTCTACAAGGCTTATATGGCAGCCAAACTTTCGATGGAACATATGACCCCTGCTATCCTGCTCACCGACGGTTACCTCGGCTTCGGATCAGCGCTTTTCCGCATTCCGAAAGTTAAGGACCTTCCTGCTATCAAACCACCCATTGCAGTAGCAAACGATAAAGAATACAAACCATACAAACGCAATGCTGAAACCCTGGTGCGCGAATGGGCTCTCCCGGGAACCGAAGGGCTGCGCCACCGTATCGGCGGACTTGAGAAAGAGAACATCACAGGTGTTGTCTCGATGGATCCTATGAACCACCAGGTCATGGTTGACCTCAGGGCTGCCAAGGTTGAAAAAATTGCAGATTTTATTCCAGAGCAGGAGATAGACGGAAACAAAAAAGGCGATCTCCTCGTCGTAAGCTGGGGAGGTACTTTCGGAGCAGTTCATTCAGCAGTCAAACTAGCTCAGGCTGAAGGCAAAAGCATCAGCCATGCACATTTCAGTTATATCAGCCCCCTGCCTAAAAACACCGAAAAAGTTCTGAAAAGCTTTAAGAAAATAGTTGTTTGCGAACTTAACAGCGGACAATTCGTGAACTACCTGAGGATGAAATTCCCCATGCCGAACATTTCACAGTTCAACAAAGTTCAGGGATTACCATTCATGATCAATGAGTTAACCGATAAATTCAACCAAATCCTGGAGGAAAAATAATATGGATTTCGTAAATACAACCATTGAGCGTTCCACCGTTCAATTGTCCAAAGCTGATTTTGAAAGTGACCAGATGGTAAAATGGTGCGCAGGTTGCGGCGCCCATGCCATTCTTGCTGCTGTTGAAAGGGTATTCCCTAAAATTGGATACCGCAAGGAAAACTTCTGCATGATATCCGGTATCGGATGTTCATCTCGCTTCCCATACTATGTCAACACCTACGGAATCCACGGCATCCATGGTCGTGCTGCAGCCATATCCACAGGCGTTAAAATCGCCAACCCCAGGCTCAGCGTCTGGATGGCAACCGGCGACGGCGATTCACTGGCCATAGGCGGGAACCATTTCATTCACGTCATCCGCAGAAATGTAGACATCAATATACTGCTCTTTAATAACCAGATCTACGGACTGACCAAGGGGCAGTATTCCCCGACCACCCCCATGGGCAAGGTAACCAAGACTTCTCCCCAGGGAACCATTGAACATCCTTTCAACGTTGGCGAACTTGTGATGGGAGCCCAGGGCACTTTCTATGCCCGCGTTCCGGATAACAATATCACCATGATGACCGAAGCCATGTTCGAAGCAGCCAAGCACGACGGGACTTCCGTCATAGAGATCATGCAAAACTGCATCATCTTTGCCGACAAAGCCCATAATGATGTGATAGGCAAGGAACATAAGGATGAGAATATGCTTCTTGTAAAGAACGGGCAGCCTATGATCTGGGGTAAAAACAATGAGATGGGACTGGTACTGAAAAACACCATGCTTGACGTTGTTGAAATAGGTAAGAATGGTGTGACTTTGGATGACATCCTCATCCATGACGCGTACAACCCGGATCCGGGAATTCACCTGATGCTTGCAAAACTTGCACCGCCTCATTTCCCGATGGTATTCGGAGTGATCCGTGCTGCAATGTTCCCCACTTATGACGATATGGTTGAGGAACAGATCAAATACGCCAAGGAAACCAGCCCCATCAAAAATGTTGATGATCTGCTTAACAGCGGGGATGTCTGGGATATAAAATAAAGCTCCCGGATATTTTTATCGGGGCATTGTCGTTATTTCTTTACAAGAATTAATGGGGCCGTTTTGCCTTTTTTAACATAATCCGATGAAACAACTTACTCCTTTCCTTTTACTTCTCCTCGCATTCAACACCGTTTTTGGCCAGGATTGGCGTTGGCTGAATCCCAAACCCCAGGCAAACACCCTGAATGCAATAACTTTTACTGACCAGAATACCGGGTTTGCTGTCGGGAACAGCGGTGCAATCATAAAAACAACCAACGGTGGGATTATCTGGACAAACGTGGAGTCCCCTCCCACTGCTTACAACCTGCTC